>NZ_JBOHCV010000363.1:0-6159 GCF_050698815.1 Streptomyces sp. | reverse complement strand
TCCTCGTCCTGGCGCATCAACAGATCCAGGTTGGCGTCACCCATCTCGAGCACGCCCATGTCGACATAGGCCTGCTGCAGGCGCTCGCCCCACAGGCCGATGTCGCGTACGCACGGGACGATGCGGCTGAACAGCAGCTTGCGGAAGGCCTGCATGTACGCGGAATCCTCGACCAGCGGGGCCACCTCGCGATGGTCGATGCCGAAGTTCTGCCATACCTCGACGCCGCGGATGCGATCCCGCATCAGGTAGCAGCCCTCGATCACGAAGTCCTCGCGCTCGCGCAGCTCGGCCGACGTCAGCTGGGCGTAGTAGTCGCGCAGGGTGAGCCGGCCGAAGGCGACGTGCCGGGCCTCGTCCTGCATGACGTAGGCCAGGATCTGCTTCGGCAGCGGCTTGTCGGTGGTGTCGCGGATCATGCCGAAGGCGGCGAGCGCCAGCCCCTCGATGAGCACCTGCATTCCCAGATACGGCATGTCCCAGCGGGAGTCGCGGAGGGTGTCACCGAGCAGGGACTGCAGGTTGTCGTTGATCGGGTAGACCATCCCGACCTTCTCGTGCAGGAAGCGCCCGTAGATCTCGGCGTGCCGGGCCTCGTCCATGGTCTGGGTCGCGGAGTAGAACTTCGCGTCCAGGTCCGGCACCGACTCCACGATCCGGGCGGCGCAGACCATGGCGCCCTGCTCGCCGTGCAGGAACTGGCTGAACTGCCAGGACGCGTAGTGCTGCCGCAATTCGCCGCGCTCGGCTGCGTTCATCTTGTCCCAGTAGGACGTGCCGTAGATCGACATCGCCTCGTCCGGGGTGCCGAGCGGGTCCTTCGGGTCGACCTCGAGGTCCCAGTCGATGCGCCGCTGGCTGTCCCACTGCTTGTCCTTGCCCTTCTGGTAGAGGGCGAGCAGCCGGTCGCGGCCGTCGTCGTAATCCCAGCTGAACCGGGCCGCGCCGGAGGCGGGAACCTCCCATCCCGGGGAGCCGGGACCCTGGACGTAGAGGTCATGCGTGGACATGGACGCCTCCTGACTCCGCGCGGCTGGGGGTGCCCCGGGGCCCAGAGCCCAGTGGACCGGGGGTAGTTGGCAGGCTCACACGTCGGTTACCGCCCGGTCAACAAGTGGGAAGCGATGTACGCACAGGGGATTGACGAGCTTACTGACACGCAGTCTTATAAGAGCGGACAGTAGACGTGACCGCCGGTAACCCGACGAAGAGGTGCCACCCTATGACGACCACCCCTGACATCGCCCCCAGCACCGAAGCCGACGTCGCGGCCGTACGGGACGCGCTCGGCCTGCTCAAGGACCGGGAGCAGGTCGCGGAGCGGCTGCTGGACTCCTCCAAGAAGCACTCCTTCGACCCGGACACCGAGCTGGACTGGGACGCGCCGTTCGAGGACGGCAAGTGGTTCTGGCCACCGGAGCTGGTCTCGCTCTACGACACCCCGCTGTGGAAGCGGATGTCGCAGGAGCAACGCCTGGACCTCGCGCGGCACGAGGCCGCCTCGCTCGCCTCCCTCGGCATCTGGTTCGAGGTCATCCTCATGCAGCTGCTGGTACGCCACATCTACGACAAGCCGCTCACCAGCAACCACGTGCGGTACGCGCTGACGGAGATCGCGGACGAGTGCCGGCACTCGATGATGTTCGCCCGCCTGATCAAGAAGGGCGGCGCCCCCGCGTACCCGGTCTCCCGGCTGCACCACAACCTGGCCCGGCTGCTCAAGACCGTCTCCACCACCCCGGGCTCCTTCACCGCGACCCTGCTCGGCGAGGAGATACTCGACTGGATGCAGCGGCTGACCTTCCCCGACGACCGCATCCAGCCGCTGGTGCGCGGCGTCACCCGCATCCATGTGGTCGAGGAGGCGCGGCACGTGCGGTACGCGCGCGAGGAGCTGCGCCGCCAGATGGCCAAATGCCCGCGCTGGGAGGCCGAATTCACCCGCATCAGCTCCGGCGAGGCGGCCCGCATCTTCTCCGTCTCCTTCATCAACCCCGAGGTCTACACCAACGTCGGCCTCGACAAGCGGGAGGCCATGGCCCAGGTCAAGGCCAGCGGCCACCGGCGTGAGGTGATGCAGACCGGCGCGCGGCGGCTGACCGACTTCCTGGACGAGATCGGCGTCCTGCGGGGCATCGGCCGCAGGCTGTGGGTCAGCTCCGGGCTGCTCGCGAAGTAGGAAGCAGGGAGCGGGACAGTCCGTCCGGGGCGGTGCGGGCCGCCGGTTAGGCTCGGGAGATGAGCAGCAGCGGCACGGCCCCGGCGTATCGCAGGCTCACCGTGGACCAGCGGCGTACACAGCTGATCGCCGCCGCGCTCGGCCTCTTCGCGCACCGGCCGCCCGAGGACGTGTCACTCGACGACGTGGCCGCCACGGCCGGGGTGTCCCGGCCGCTGGTCTACCGCTACTTCCCCGGCGGCAAGCAGCAGTTGTACGAGGCGGGGCTGCGCCGCGCCGCCGACGAGCTGGAGCAGTGCTTCGCGCAGGCGCAGACCGGACCGCTGACCCAGCGCCTCGCGGCCGCCCTCGACCGCTATCTCGCCTTCGTGGACGAGCACGACGCCGGCTTCATGGCACTGCTGCAGGGGGGCAGCGTGGTGCAGACCTCGCGTACGCACGCGATCGTGGACAAGGTGCGGCGGGCGGCGGCCGGCCAGATCCTCTTCCACCTCGGCTTCGCGGCCGAGGGAACGCCCGGCGACCGTCCGGGCCTCCGGCTGCGGATGACGGTGCGCAACTGGATCACCGTGGTCGAGGGCACCTCCCTGATCTGGCTGGACGAGGACAAGCAGCCGCCGCTCGGCGAGCTGCGCGACTGGCTGGTGGATCACTTCCTCGCGCTGCTGCTGGCGACCGCCGCCGGGGACGCGGAGACGGCCGGCATCGTGCGTCACGCGCTGGCGATCGAGGACCGGGAGGGTCCGGTCGGCGACCTGGCGCGCCGGGTGCTGCCGGTCGTCGCCGACGCGGGGCACCTGATCTGAGACCGCCGGCAACCTGAAACCCGCGGCAACTTAAAGGGAACTTGAAGACCGCGTAGGCTGGCCGCCATGTCCACTCAACTGTCCTGGCAGGCCAAGGAAGCCACCGTCGGTGAGCTCGCGGCGCGCGCCGGCGTGGCCACCTCGGCGCTGCGCTTCTACGAGCGCGAGGGTCTGATCCACAGCCGCCGCACCTCCGGGAATCAGCGCCGCTACAGCCGTGACACGCTGCGCCGGGTCGCCTTCATCCGCGCCTCGCAGCGCCTGGGCATCCCGCTCGCCGCCATCCGCGAGGCGCTGGCGCTGCTGCCCGACGCGCGCACGCCAACCCGGGAGGACTGGGCGCGGGTCTCGGAGTGCTGGCGGGCGGATCTCAACCAGCGGATCAAGCTGATGGCACAGCTGCGCGATCACCTCACCGAGTGCATCGGCTGCGGCTGCCTCTCCCTGGAGCACTGCGCTCTGGCCAACCCCTACGACACCCTCGGCAAGGAAGGCCCCGGCGCGCGCTCGCTCGCCCAGCCCTGCTGCCCGGGCGACTGCTGAACGGGCACCGGTCATGCGCAGCGAGGACACGGAATTCGTCGGCGGACCGCTGGACGGGCGGGTGCTGCCGGTGCTGGTGGGGGTGAACGGCCGGCCGCCGAAACACTACGAGGTGCCGGTGCCGGGCCCGGAGAAGAACCCGAAAACCCGCACGACAGTGCACGTGTACCGGCTCGAGCCGGCCCGCGTCAGCCGTCGGCTGCGGCTGCCGACCGGCTGGCGATATGTCTACGAACCGGACGGCCGCCCCCGTGGCAGGCTCCGGTGGCCGTGGAGCCGGAGCGCGGCCCCTCGGCCGGGCCCTCCGTGAAACGTGATGACTTCTGTGACTGACGTGGAGGTTGCGAAGAACTTCGACGGTTTCGTAAGGACTGGTCCCCTCCCGCACAGGTGCCCCTAGTCTGCTCTGCGTGATCCAAGGGATGACAGGCCTCGGCAGCGCGGATCCCAAGCAGCTCGGCCCGTACCGCCTCCACGGGGTGGTCGGCGAGGGCCGCATGGGCACGATCTACCTCGGGCGCGGCGCGCCGCGCCGCGGGGAACGCAAGCAGTGGGTCGCGGTCCGCGCCCTGCGCCCCGAACTGCTGCGCGACCGCCCCCTGCGCGCCCGGCTGCGGCGGGACATACAGGTCGCCGCCGGGTGCGTGCGCAGCCCGTACGTGGCCGAGGCGGCGGGTTGTGAGCTGGACAGCGAACAGCCGTGGATCGCGGGTGAATTCGTGCCCGGTCCGTCGCTGGAGTTCCTGGTCGCACAGTACGGGCCGCTGCCCGAGTCCGCCGTGCGCGCTTTGGGCGGCGCCCTCGCGAAGGCGCTGACGGCCCTGCACACAGCCCAGTTGACCCACCGCGATCTCGGCCCGCACAACGTCCTGCTGGCCGCGGACGCGCCACGGGTCGTCGACTACGGGCTCGGCATGGGCCGTACGGGCCTGGGCTCGGGCGGCGGCGGGTGGGCCGACGACGTCTTCGAGCTCGGCGCCACGCTGGTCGTCGCCGCCAGCGCCCACTCCCCCTTCGCCGGGAGCATGCTGCCCATGGCCCGTGAGGACCCGGACCTGACGGGCGTACCGGAGAGCCTGTGCCCGGCGCTGCTCGCCTGCCTGCACAAGACGCCGGAATCCCGCCCGCCGCTGAACGTGCTCACCCACGCCTTCGATCTGGCGGACACGGCGGAGAACCCCACGGCACATTGGCTGCCCGCGGCCTGCATGAAGGAGATCGACTCCGTCGCCGACGCGGCACGCCGGATGTCGGGGCGGCGCCTGTTCGGCAGGTGACCGGCCCTCGGTAGCTGACCGGCCCCCGCGGCAGGTGACCGGCCCACCTGCCGAGGAAGTGCCGTGCCGCCGCACGGGCGACGCCCGCCCACCGTATGAGTGACGGAGGTGGGCGGATACGGCCGACATCTCCACGGACCACGCGGATCACCGTGCCACGATCGCTCGGGTACCGAGAGATCGGAGGCAAGCCTGTGTCCTACCCACGTGACCTACGGCGGGTCGGTGCCGGGGCGGTGACGGTGGCGGCTGTGGCGGTCTTCGCCCTCCAGCCCACCCCGACGCTCGCGGACCGCGCCGACAAGCCCGTCAGCGAACTGCTGCGGGACCTGAGAGGGCTCTACGAGGAGACCGAGGCCGCCTCGGAGGCGTACAACGCGACCGCCGCGAAGCTCACCCGGCAGCGCCACCGCGCCAAGGACGCCGCCGCTGCGCTGGCCTCGGTCCGCGCAGCCCTGGACGAATCGCGCCGGGAGGCCGGGCGGCTGGCCCGCCAGCAGTACCGGCGCGGGGACGTCGGACTCCCCCCGGTCGTACAGCTGATGCTGCTGCGCGAACCGCGGCACGCGATGGCTGCGGCGCACCTGATCGAACGCGCCGCCGGCCGGCAGGCGGTGACCGTGCGGCGGCTGACCGACGGCGAGCACCGGCAGCGGCAGCTCGCCGACCGCGCCCGGTCCGCGCTCGCCGCGCAGCAGCGGCTGACGACGCGCAAGCACCGGCAACGCGACGCGGTACGGGGACGGCTGCACGAGGTCGAGGGCATGCTGGCCTCGCTCTCGGACGGTCAGCTGACGCGGCTGCGGGGCCTGGAGACGGCACAGCAGAACCGGCACAGCCGCGCCCAGCGCACCCTGATGTCGGCAGCCGACGGGGGCGGGCGGGCGCCTTCCCGGGCCGGCGAGCACGCGCTGGAATACGCGCTGGACCAGATCGGGAAGCCCTACCGGTTCGGGGCGGACGGGCCGGACGCCTACGACTGCTCAGGGCTGACCTCGCGGGCGTGGCGGCGGGCCGGGCGGCCGATTCCGCGCACCAGTCAGGGCCAGTGGCGGCAGCTGCGCCATGTTCCGGTGGCCGAGCTGCGCCCCGGCGACCTGGTCGTCTACCGCGAGAACGCCACGCATGTGGCCCTGTACGCGGGCGACGGCAAGGTGGTGCACTCACCGCGGCCCGGTGACGACGTGCGGCTCTCCCCGGTCGGGTTCGAACCCGTGCGGGGCGGGGTACGGCCCGACGACTGAGCCGCTCCACGGCTCCCGTTGCCGCGGGCGGGTCCCCTTCCCCGCCCGCTCCGCCGTCCGGAATCGGCCCGGACGGACAAGGTGACGGCCGCCGCGCACCGGGAGCTGCC
>NZ_JBOHCV010000362.1:0-11516 GCF_050698815.1 Streptomyces sp. | reverse complement strand
TGAAGATGCATGAGACGCGACGACGGGGGACGGATGACATGAGCGGCGAGCCGGGAGACGGAGCACAGATGAGTACGGGCACCGTGACGGAGGCCGACGAGGCCGCGATCCCCGAGCTGGTGATCATCTCCGGGATGTCGGGCGCGGGCCGCAGCACCGCCGCCAAGTGCCTGGAGGACCTGGGCTGGTTCGTGGTCGACAACCTGCCGCCCGCGCTGATCCCCACGATGGTCGACCTCGGCGCCCGTTCGCAGGGCAACGTGGCCCGTATCGCCGTGGTGGTCGACGTCCGCGGGCGGCGCTTCTTCGACAACCTCAAGGAATCCCTGGCCGACCTGGCCGACAAGCAGGTCAAGCGGCGCATCGTCTATCTGGAGGCGAGCGACGAGGCGCTGGTGCGCCGCTTCGAGTCGGTGCGCCGCCCTCACCCGCTGCAGGGCGACGGCCGGATCGTCGACGGCATCGCGGCCGAACGGGACCTGCTGCGCGAGCTGCGCGGCGACGCCGACCTGGTCATCGACACCTCCGGTCTCAACGTGCACGAGCTGCGCGCCAAGCTCGACGCCCAGTTCGCGGGCGACGAGGAGCCCGAGCTGCGCGCCACGGTGATGTCGTTCGGGTACAAGTACGGGCTCCCGGTTGACGCCGATCTCGTCGCCGACTGCCGCTTCCTGCCGAACCCGCACTGGGTCCCCGAGCTGCGCCCGCACAACGGCACCAGCGAGGAGGTCTCCCACTACGTCTTCAACCAGCCCGGCGCCAAGGAGTTCCTGGACCGCTACGCCGAGCTGCTCCAGCTCATCGCGGCGGGCTACCGCAGGGAGGGCAAGCGCTATGTCACCATCGCGATCGGCTGTACGGGCGGGAAGCACCGCAGCGTCGCGGTGTCGGAGAAACTGGCCCGCCGGCTGTCCGACGCAGGGGTGGAGACGGTCGTGGTGCACCGGGACATGGGACGTGAATGAGGACGTGAGCAACGCGTATGCCGCGTAGGACCATCCGGCTGCGACGCCTGGTCAGCGCGCGCGTCCCGCACCGCGGCGCGCAGCCGAAGGTGGTGGCGCTCGGCGGCGGGGCGGGCCTGTCCGCCTCGCTGACCGCGCTGCGCCGCATCACCGGTGACCTCACCGCCGTGGTCACCGTCGCCGACGACGGCGGCTCCAGCGGGCGGCTCCGGGACGAGCTGGGCGTGCTGCCCCCCGGAGACCTGCGCAAGGCGCTCGCGGCGCTGTGCGGCGACGACGACTGGGGCCGCACCTGGGCGGAGGTCATCCAGCACCGTTTCGTCAGCCGCGGCGACCTGCACGATCACGCGGTGGGCAATCTGCTGATCGTCGCCCTCTGGGAGCAGCTGGGCGACCACGTACAGGCACTGGATCTGGTGGGCAAGCTGCTCGGCGCGCACGGCAGGGTGCTGCCGATGTCCGCCGTGCCGCTGGAGCTCCAGGCCCTCGTACGCGGTCACGATCCGGACCGTCCCGAGGAGCTGTCTACGGTGCGCGGGCAGGCCACCGTCGCGCTCACCAAGGGCGAGGTGCAGCAGGTGCACCTCGTGCCGCACGACCCGCCCGCCGTGGCCGAGGCGGTGACGGCGGTGCTCGACGCGGACTGGGTGGTGCTCGGCCCGGGCTCCTGGTTCTCCTCGGTGATCCCCCATCTGCTGGTCCCCGGACTGCTCGACGCGCTGACCGCCACCAAGGCCCGCAAGGTGCTCTCGCTCAACCTCACACCGCAGCCGGGCGAAACCGATGGGTTTTCTCCGCAGCGTCATTTGGAGGTTTTGGCCCGACACGCCCCTAAACTCGCCTTCGACGTGGTGCTGGCCGACGAAGGTGCCGTGCCTGATCAGGACTCTCTGCGCGAAGCCGCCGAGCGACTCGGGGCAACAGCACAGTTGTCGCCCGTCGCGGCGGTCGGGGGTGCCTCCCAGGGCGAGAGCCCTGGGGCGGGTTCCGCCCGGCACGACCCGGAGCTGCTGGCCGCTGCGTATGACCGTATTTTTCGGATGCACGGAAGGATCGGCCCATGGCGATGACGGCTGCGGTGAAGGACGAGATTTCTCGGCTCACCGTCACCCGGACCTGCTGCCGGAAGTCCGAGGTCTCGTCGATCCTGCGCTTCGCGGGCGGCCTGCACCTGGTGAGCGGGCGGATCGTGATCGAGGCGGAGCTGGACACGGGCATCGCTGCCCGGCGGCTGCGCAGGGACATTCTGGAGATCTTCGGACACTCCTCCGACCTGGTGGTGATGGCGCCCGGCGGGCTGCGTCGCGGCAGCCGCTACGTCGTACGGGTGGTCGCGGGCGGTGACCAGCTCGCCCGCCAGACGGGACTGGTCGACAGCCGGGGCCGCCCGATCCGCGGCCTGCCGCCGCAGGTGGTCTCGGGGGCCACCTGCGACGCCGAGGCCGCCTGGCGCGGCGCTTTCCTCGCGCACGGCTCGCTGACCGAGCCGGGGCGCAGCTCCTCGCTGGAGGTCACCTGCCCCGGGCCGGAAGCGGCGCTCGCGCTGGTGGGTGCGGCCCGGCGGCTGCAGATCGCCGCGAAGGCGCGCGAGGTGCGGGGCGTCGACCGCGTCGTCGTCCGGGACGGTGACGCCATCGGCGCGCTGTTGACCCGGCTCGGCGCCCACGAGTCCGTACTCGCGTGGGAGGAGCGGCGGATGCGCCGCGAGGTCCGCGCCACCGCCAACCGGCTCGCCAACTTCGACGACGCCAATCTGCGCCGTTCGGCGCGGGCGGCCGTCGCCGCGGGCGCGCGGGTGCAGCGGGCGCTGGAGATCCTCGCCGAGGAGGTGCCCGAGCACCTGGCCGCGGCCGGCCGGCTGCGGATGGACCACAAGCAGGCGTCGCTCGAGGAGCTGGGCGCGCTCGCCGACCCCCCGCTGACGAAGGACGCGGTCGCGGGCCGGATCAGGCGGCTGCTGGCGATGGCCGACAAGCGTGCGCAGGATCTCGGCCTTCCGGGCACCGAGACCAGTCTCACGGAGGAGATGGTCGGCTGAGCCGGGCCGGGCGGCGGGCGCCCCGCCCCCGCCGCCCGGGGGCGGGGGGGGGCCCGGCCAGGAAGCCGATGTCACCACTGACAGCCGAGCGCGGTAGGCTCGGAAACGGTCGGGGACATCCCATACAGCTTGCCGGTGTCCGTACCGGCGTACCAACGAGGAGATCGGTTTCGTGACGATCCGCGTAGGCATCAACGGCTTCGGCCGCATCGGCCGCAACTACTTCCGCGCTCTGCTGGAGCAGGGTGCGGACATCAAGATCGTCGGTGTCAACGACCTGACCGACAACGCGACCCTGGTGCACCTGCTGAAGTACGACAGCATCCTGGGCCGCCTCAAGCAGGAGGTCAGCCACACCGACGACACGATCACGGTGGGCGGTCAGACCTTCAAGACGATGGCGGAGCGTGACCCAGCCAAGCTGCCCTGGGGCGAGCTCGGCGCCGACATCGTCGTGGAGTCCACCGGCATCTTCACCAAGCGTGACGACGCGGCCAAGCACCTGGCCGCCGGTGCGAAGAAGGTCCTCATCTCGGCCCCGGCCAAGGACGAGGACATCACCATCGTGATGGGCGTCAACCAGGAGCAGTACGACGCCGACAAGCACCACGTCATCTCCAACGCCTCCTGCACCACCAACTGCGTGGCGCCCATGGCGAAGGTGATCGACGAGAGCTTCGGTCTGGTCAAGGGCATGATGACGACCGTCCACGCCTACACCAACGACCAGCAGATCCTGGACTTCCCGCACAAGGACCTGCGCCGCGCCCGCGCCGCCGCCGAGAACATCATCCCGACCTCGACCGGCGCCGCCAAGGCCACCGCCCTCGTGCTCCCGCAGCTCAAGGGCAAGCTGGACGGCATCGCCATGCGCGTCCCGGTCCCGACCGGCTCCGTCACCGACCTCGTCATCGAGGTGGACCGGGAGGTCACCCGGGACGAGATCAACGCTGCCTTCCAGAAGGCCGGCGAGGGCCAGCTCAAGGGCATCCTGGAGTACACCGAGGACCCGATCGTCTCCTCGGACATCGTCAACTGGCCCGCGTCCTGCACCTTCGACTCGTCGCTGACGATGGTCCAGGGCAAGCAGGCCAAGATCGTCGGCTGGTACGACAACGAGTGGGGCTACTCCAACAGGCTCGTCGATCTGACCAGCTTCGTCGGCGACAAGCTCTGACCGCTGCCTCACCGGCGGAGCGCCGACACATGGCAGACCGTGGCAGGGCTCGCAGGGCGCAACGACGCGTCCGGCGGGCCCTGTTCCATGAGGGTTCCATGAGGGTCTGAAGTCCAAGGAGTCCAGCAAGCATGAAGACGATCGACGAGCTCATCGACGAGGGTGTGGCCGGCAGGCGGGTCTTCGTCCGCGCCGATCTCAACGTTCCGCTCGAGGCAGGCGCCATCACCGACGACGGCCGTATCCGGGCCGCCGTCCCCACCATCCGCAAGCTGGCCGAGAGCGGCGCCCGCGTCGTCGTCGCCTCGCACCTGGGGCGTCCCAAGGGCGCCCCTGACCCGCAGTTCTCACTCGCGCCCGTCGCGCAGCGGCTCGGTGAACTGCTCGGCGCGGACGTCGCCTTCGCGGCCGGCCCGGCCGCCTCGGCCGGCACGAAGGCCACCGTGGACGCGACCGCCGACGGCCGTGTCACGCTGCTGGAGAACCTCCGCTTCCACCCCGCGGAGACCAGCAAGGACGCCGACGAGCGCGGTGCCTTCGCCGATGAGCTGGCCGGGCTGGCCGACCTCTACGTCGGTGACGGGTTCGGCGCCGTGCACCGCAAGCACGCCTCCGTCTACGACCTTCCGGCGCGGCTTCCGCACGCCGCGGGCGGTCTGATCGCCACCGAGGTCACCGTGCTGCGTAAGCTCACCGAGGACGTCAAGCGCCCGTACGCGGTCGTGCTCGGCGGCGCGAAGGTCTCCGACAAGCTGGCCGTCATCGAGCACCTGCTGGAGAAGGCCGACCGCATCCTGATCGGCGGCGGCATGGTCTTCACCTTCCTCAAGGCACAGGGGCACGAGATCGGTGCGTCGCTGGTGCAGGAGGACCAGGTCCCGGCGGTCAAGGGCTATCTGGACCGGGCCGAGGAGCTCGGTGTGGAGTTCGTGCTCCCCGTGGACGTGCTGGCGGCGGCGGGCTTCCCGGACCTGAAGACCAAGGCGCCGGCCGCGCCCAGCACCGTCGCCGCGGACGCGATCCCCGCGGACGTGATGGGCCTGGACATCGGCCCCCGGACCGGTGAGCTCTACGCCGCGAAGCTCGCCGACGCCGCGACCGTCTTCTGGAACGGCCCGATGGGCGTCTTCGAGCACCCCGACTACGCCGAGGGCACCAGAGCGGTGGCTCAGGGCCTGCTGGACGGCTCCGCCTTCACCGTCGTCGGCGGTGGCGACAGCGCCGCCGCCGTGCGGCTGCTCGGCTTCGACGAGAAGGCGTTCGGCCACATCTCGACCGGCGGCGGCGCGAGCCTCGAATACCTCGAGGGCAAGACGCTGCCCGGCCTCGCCGCGCTGGAGGACTCGTGAGTGAAGCCTGTGCCGCGGCCGGTCCGCGGTCAGCGATGATGCCCGCACGTCTGCGCCGCACGGGCGCCGGAGAAGCGAACAATGGAGGACGTCCGACGTGACCACCCGCACCCCGCTGATGGCGGGCAATTGGAAGATGAACCTCAACCACCTCGAGGCCATCGCCCACGTGCAGAAGCTCGCCTTCGCGCTGACGGACAAGGACCTTGAGGCCGTCGAGGTCGCGGTGCTGCCGCCCTTCACCGACCTGCGCTCCGTCCAGACCCTGGTGGACGGCGACAAGCTGAAGATCAAATACGGCGCCCAGGACATCTCCGCGCACGCCTCCGGCGCGTACACCGGCGAGGTCTCAGGACCGCTGCTGGCCAAGCTGCACTGCACGTACGTCGCCGTCGGCCACTCCGAGCGCCGCCAGTACCACGGCGAGGACGAACCGCTGGTCAACGCCAAGGTGAAGACGGCCTTCGCGCACGACCTGACGCCGATCCTGTGCGTCGGCGAAGAGCTGCCGGTGCGCGAGGCGGCCCAGCACGTCGCGCACACCCTCGCCCAGGTCGACGGCGCGCTGAAGGACCTGCCCGCCGAGCAGGCCGCCGCCATCGTGATCGCGTACGAGCCGGTGTGGGCCATCGGCACCGGCAAGACCTGCCGGGCCGAGGACGCCCAGGAAGTGTGCGGCGCCATCCGTGGCCGGCTCGTGGAGCTGTACGGGCGGGAGGTGGCCGACAAGGTCCGCATCCAGTACGGCGGATCGGTGAAGTCCGGCAACGTGGCCCAGATCATGGCGCAGCCCGACATCGACGGGGCCCTGGTGGGCGGGGCCTCGCTGGACATGGAAGAGTTCGTCAAGATCGTGCGCTTCCGCGACCAGTAGGCAGGCGCGGCACCACAGTCGCATGACGGCGGGCCACGACCCGTCGTACCCTGTCGGGGCCGGGCCTGGCGCCCGGTCCCGACAGATTCAGTTATCCGCACAGTCCGAGAAGGTTGGTCCAGCCGTGATCATGGGGTTCTCTATCGCCCTCCTCGTCTTCAGTGGCCTGGGGGTGCTGCTGGTTCTGATGCACAAGGGGAAGGGCGGCGGCCTCTCCGACATGTTCGGTGGTGGCATGCAGTCGTCCGTCGGCGGCTCCTCGGTCGCCGAGCGCAACCTGTCCCGGATCACCGTGGTGATCGGGCTGATCTGGTTCGCCATCATCGTGGTGCTCGGGGTGCTGATGAAGGTGACCACCTGACCCACAGCCCCCGCAGAAAGCTGCCGTAAGCCGCCGGACCCTGCTTATCATGAGGCTCGCGTCCGGAGCCGACGCAGTAACTCCGGTCACTGGACGCGCGTTGGGCCCTACGTACACTAGGGCGCCCGCAGCGGAGCTGGCTGTCGATGCTCCGGCGCACCGTGAGGCAGGGAGTTACGACCGTGGCAAGTGGCAACGCGATCCGGGGAAGCCGGGTCGGAGCGGGGCCGATGGGGGAGGCGGAGCGAGGCGAGTCAGCGCCGCGCCTGCGCATCTCCTTCTGGTGCTCCAACGGGCACGAGACCCAGCCCAGCTTCGCCAGCGACGCGCAGGTCCCGGACACCTGGGACTGCCCGCGCTGCGGCTTTCCGGCCGGGACGGATCAGGAGAACCCGCCGGACCCGCCCCGTACGGAGCCGTACAAGACCCACCTCGCCTACGTCCGCGAGCGGCGCAGCGACGAGGACGGTGAGGCGATCCTCGCCGAGGCGCTGGCCAAGCTCCGCGGCGAGATCTGATCACCCCTTCCCGGCGCCTCCCGGTCCCTGGTCTTCCGGCCTCCCGGTCTTCCCAGCCCTGCGGTTTCTCCGCGCCACACCCTTCGACAACGGCCCGGCCGCCACCACCCACACGGTGTGCGCGGCCGGGCCGTAGGTCGTTTAGGTTGGAGCCCGGCGGAATACGCACGCGAAGAACGAAGAACGGTGAAGATCGCAGATGAACGCAGAACGCCGCACCCGGCTCGATCAGTTGCCCGAGTGGCACGCGCTGGCCAAGCACCGTGACGAGTTCGGCGCCACCCAGCTGCGCACGCTCTTCGCGAACGACGTGCGGCGTGCGGAGCGGTACGGCCTGCGGGTGGGCGACCTTTACCTGGACTACTCCAAGCATCTGGTGACCGAGGAGACGATGCGGCTGCTGGGTGAACTGGCCGTCGCCGCCGGGGTCACCGAGCTGCGGGACGCGATGTTCCGCGGTGAGAAGATCAACGTGACCGAGGACCGCGCCGTCCTGCACACCGCGCTGCGCACGCCCGTCTCGGCCCACGTCACTCTCGACGGTGAGAACGTCGTGGCCAAGGTGCACGCGGTGTTGGCGAAGATGTCCCTCTTCGCCAACAAGGTGCGCGACGGCCACTGGACGGGGCACACCGGCAAGCGCATCAAGACGGTCGTCAACATCGGCATCGGCGGCTCCGACCTGGGCCCGAAGATGGCGTACGAGGCGCTGCGCCCGTACACGAAGCGGGACATGGACTTCCGCTTCGTCTCCAACGTGGACGGTGCCGACCTGCACGAGGCCGTGCGCGATCTGGACCCGGCCGAGACGCTGTTCATCGTCGCCTCGAAGACCTTCACCACCATCGAGACCATCACCAACGCGACCGCCGCCCGCAGCTGGCTGCTGGCGGGCCTGGGCGGCGCGCGAGAGGCGGTCGCCAAGCACTTCGTCGCGGTCTCCACGAACGCCGGGAAAGTCTCCGAGTTCGGCATCGACACGGAGAACATGTTCGAGTTCTGGGACTGGGTCGGCGGGCGCTACTCCTACGACTCGGCCATCGGGCTCTCCCTGATGGTCGCCCTCGGGCCCGAGGACTTCTGCGAGATGCTGGCGGGCTTCCACCTCGTCGACGAGCACTTCCGCACGGCGCCGCTGGAGACGAACGCACCGCTGCTGATGGGCATGCTGGGCATCTGGTACGGCAACTTCTTCCACGCCCAGTCGCACGCGGTGCTGCCCTACAGCCACTACCTCTCCCAGTTCACCGCCTATCTGCAGCAGCTGGACATGGAGTCCGACGGCAAGTCCACCGACCGGGAGGGCCGCCCGGTCAGCTGGCAGACCGGCCCGGTCGTATGGGGCACGCCCGGCACCAACGGGCAGCACGCCTACTACCAACTGCTGCACCAGGGCACCAAGATGATCCCGGCCGACCTCATCGGCTTCGCCCGGCCCGTGGCCGGGCTGGGAGAGCTGGCTGAGCAGCACGATCTGCTGATGGCCAACCTCTTCGCGCAGGGCCAGGCGCTGGCCTTCGGCAAGACGGCGGAGGAGGTACGGGCGGAGGGCGTCGCCGAGGCGCAGGTGCCGCACCGGACCTTCCACGGCAACCGTCCCACGACCACGATCCTCGCCGATGAGCTCTCGCCCTCCGTGCTGGGCCAGCTTGTCGCGCTCTACGAGCACAAGGTCTTCGTGCAGGGCGCCGTCTGGAACATCGACAGCTTCGACCAGTGGGGCGTCGAACTGGGGAAGGTCCTCGCCAAGCGCATCGAACCGGCTCTGACCGAGGGCGCCGACGTCGAGGGCCTCGACAGCTCGACGGCCGGCCTGGTGGCCCGCTACCGGGAGCTGCGGGGGCGCTGACCACCCCGCGTCCCGGCCGTGCTGGAGGGTCCTGCCGGCCGATGGCGACGACGAGAGCGCGCGTTCACCGCCCGCGGGGGCCCTCGTCGTGACGGCCGGGCGGGGCTGACTTTCCCTCAGCGTTTCCGTGATGGTTCGGCCGACCCGCGCTGAGCTGCGTTTTCTCCCGGTCGAATCGACCGTTCGGGTGGGTGGAAAACCGACTCGGGAACCAGCCCAAGAGACGTCTTGACAAGGGCAGAAGCGCGACCTCACAGTGGGCGCTACGCACAACGCAACGGGACGCGTTCTCTGCGTAATTTCCGAACGAACCTTATTGCGCGCCGTCTAAGGGCTCAGCACACGTGTGCCCTGCGGGCGCAATTCGACCTGCCCATACGGCCGCCGGTTGCACGCGAGCGCGCAGCCGGCTCGAATCAACGGAAGAATTCTGTGCAGTTCCTGAGGAGTAGCAGTGGCCGCTGCTCTCCCAGGTCAGGTCGGTGGAAGTCTCGCACGTGAGAGCAAATGGCCTATCAGTGACCGGAAAGGGTGAGTGCCGAGTGACGCAAATTGCTGTCGAGACGCCATTGCAGGTTCTTGAGCATGAGCCTTATCTGCAGGTCACGTGGCGCGACACCCAGACCTCCGCTCGTGGGTTCGTCGTGATCGATCAGCTGGTGACGGGTATCGCCACCGGGGGTCTGCGTATGCGGCCGGGGTGCACACTCGGTGAGGTGAGTGAACTCGCCCGGGAGATGACCCTGAAGATGGGCGCTTTCGGCATTCATGTCGGTGGCGCCAAGGGGGGTATCGACTTCGATTCCGCGGACCCACGAGCGGAAGAGGTGAGGGAGCGGTTCCTGCAAGCGGTTCGACCGCTGCTCGAACGCTTCTGGGTGACCGCGGGCGACCTCGGTACGCAGCAGGAGCAGCTCGACCGGGCTTTCGCACGGGTAGGCATCGACGAGACCTCCTTCCACGCGGCCGTGGTCCGTTCCCCCGCTGAGGCCGATGTGCGCGCACGTATCCGGCAGGCGTTCAGCACCCGAACGGAGGGCCTGAAGCTGTCCGAACTGGTGGGCGGCTTCGGCGTGGCGGAGGCCGCCTTGGCTGCCTTGGAGCACCGGCGCATCGCCGCCGCGACGGCCCGTGCGGTCGTACAGGGATTCGGTGCGATGGGTGGATCCACGGCGCTCTACCTCGCGCGCGCCGGGGTGAAGATCGTCGGGATCACGGACTCCCAGGGCCTCATCCTCAACACCTCGCGAGGCCTTGACGTCGACCTCCTGCTGTCCGCGCGAAGCCCGGGCGGTGTCATCGACCGCTCCGTGCTGCGCGACGACGACGTGGAGCGCCCCGGTGACTCCTGGCTGGACCAGGACGTCGACGTACTGGTGCCGGCTGCCGTCTCGTACTCGATCACCGCCGACAACTGCGACAGGATTCGCGGCACGCTCGTGGTGGAAGCGGCGAACGTGCCGACCACCGCCGAGGCCGAGCAGCGGCTGCTGGACCGAGGGGTCACGGTGGTTCCCGACTTCATCGCCAACACCGGCGCCGCCGCCGGAGCCTGGTGGGTCATCCTCGGCGAAGTGGTGAGTCCCGCCGGCGCCTGCAGCCGGCTGTCCTCACAGATCCGTCCGCTTGTCCGAGACCTGATGAGCCGGGCCGACGAAACCGTGACATCGATGCGGACCACGGCGGTGCGTTTCGCGAAGGAGAACTCGCAGCGCATGATCCGCGAATACGGCGGAGCGGTGGCGTTCCGTGACCTGTTCCCCGACACGTCACAGGAGGGGCAGCTCGCTGGCGGTGACAGGGAACCGGCAGCCGGGTTCCCGAGTGCGCCGGACATCACCGAAGCCGTCATCCATCCGAACGCCGCCTTCCCGGCTTCGGCTGATGTGCTCGATGCTCCCCTGGAGATCGACCGGCAGCCCGCCGGTGCCTTCCCGGCGTACTGGCCGGGACCGGCCGACTCCGCCTCCGGCCAGGCCTGAACCACCCCGCGACCTGTGGCCGTGCCCTGCAACCGGATCCCTCCGGTTGCTGGGCACGTCAGGCACGGTCGGTGACCGTCAGGTCAGCGGTATTCGGGTTGGGTCTGGACGTTGAGTTCGTCCAGCTCGACCTTCTTGGCGCTGTCGGTACGCGGATCGTCGATTCTCAGGACGTCCAGGCCCTTCCGCATGTCGTTGGAGTAGATGTGGCCGTTGTAGTAGTACGCGGACCACGTACCGCCGCCCACCAGGCTGTCCGCGGACAGCGGGCCGCGTTCGAAGTAGCCGATCTCCTTCGGGTTCGAGGAGTCGGTGAAGTCCCAGATGGACACGCCGCCCTGGTACCAGGCCTGGGCCATGATGTCGCGGCCCTTGGCGGGGATGAGTGAGCCGTTGTGGGCGA
>NZ_JBOHCV010000361.1:0-2828 GCF_050698815.1 Streptomyces sp. | reverse complement strand
TGTACCACTACGGCAGCCGGATCGCGGCGAAGTACGACCAGCGCCCGTCGACCTTCCGCAAACTGGCCGGACACTTCTTCGACACCTTCCCGCAGCTGTCGGGGCTGCGCTTCAGCCACGCCTGGGGCGGGGTCATCGACACCTGCTCCCGCTTCTCGCCGTTCTTCGGCACGGCACACGGCGGGCGCGTCAGCTATGCCGCGGGCTTCACCGGCCTGGGCGTGGGGGCGACCCGGTTCGGTGCCGAGGTGATGCTCGACCTGCTGGCCGGTGAGCGCACGGAGCGCACGGAGCGCACGGAGCTCGAGATGGTGCGCAAGAAGCCGCTGCCGTTCCCTCCGGAGCCGGTGCGCTGGGCCGGGATCGGCCTCACCCTGTGGTCGCTCGCGCGTGCGGACGCCCGCGGTGGCCGCCGCAATCTGTGGCTGAAGGCCATGGACCGGACCGGCCTGGGGGTCGACAGCTGAGATCGACGGCTCACCGTCGGTCTTCGAGGCGCTCCTCGGGGCGGTCCTCAAGAGAGTCCTCGGGCCCGGCGCCGGCAGCGCGGGAGCGGAGTCCGCGGCGCGCGGCGGCGGTCCCCAAGACCAGCAGCACCCAGGCCAGACACCAGCTCGCCAGGACGTCCAGCGGCCAGTGGTAGCCACGCCACACCAGGCCCGCGCCGTTGGCCACGGTGAGCACGGCCGCGGTGGCGAGCAGCGGCCAGTACGGACGTTGCCGCACGGACAGACACAGCAGCAGCGCCGCCCCGCCGAAGGCGACGGCCGCGGTCGCCGCATGACCGGACGGGTAGTAGCCGATGCCGCCGAGCGGCCCCGGCCGGTCGAGCCACACCTTCAGCAGCGGGACGAACAGTGCGACGGCCGCCATCGCCGCCGTGGCGCACAGCGGCGGCAGCCACCGTCGGTACCGCCCGGCGGTGCCGGTGCTCGTCACCGCGTGGACCATCGCGGCGAGGAGCACCGGCACGGCGACCGTCACATTGCCCAGATCCGCGCAGAGCCCCGCCACGAAGCCGGGCGGGGCCAGGTGCCGCAGCGCGGCGCCGAGCCGTTCGTCCGCCGCGCGCAGCGGTCCGTCGACGGCGATCTGCCAGGTGATGAGGGTGAAGAGCACGGCGCACACCGCGGTGACCGCGGCGGGAAATGCCGACCGCCCCGGAACAGGGGGGAGAGTTCCGGGGCAGTCGTGTCGACCGGTCTTACGCGAGCCCCGGGGGGTTTGGGACAAGCGGTCATCCGATCGGTGAACAGCGTGCGCCAGGGCACGACCGGGACGGTCCTGGGGAAAGACCGGCTCGGGCCGGGAGTCCGGAGTGGAGTTCCGGACCCGACGACTGCTGAAACCGTACGACAGGGCGGCGGTACCGGACAGTCGGATCACCGACCTGACATGGGCCTCGCACACATTCTTCACCCCACACGCCCGCCGTCCCCCGCCCGTACCGTCCTCACAGGCCTGCGAGGGCCTCTTCCAGCACGTCCAGACCCTCGTTGAGCAGGTCCTCACCGATCACCAGCGGTGGCAGGAAGCGCATCACGTTGCCGTAGGTGCCGGTGGTCAGCACCAGCAGGCCGTCCAGGTGGCACGCCTTTGCCAGCGCCGCGGTGACCTCCGGGGCCGGCTCCTTGCCGCCCGGCTTGACCAGTTCGATCGCCAGCATCGCACCACGCCCGCGGACGTCGCCGATGATGTCGTACTGCTCGGCCAGCTTCCGCAGCCGCGGCTTCATGATCTCCTCGATGCGCCGGGCCCGGGCGGCCAGGTCCATCTCACGCATCGTCTCGATGGAACCGAGGGCGGAGGCGCAGGCGACAGGGTTGCCGCCGTAGGTGCCGCCGAGCCCGCCGGCGTGGGCCGCGTCCATCATCTCCGCGCGCCCGGTCACCGCGGCGAGCGGCATGCCGCCCGCGATGCCCTTCGCGGTGGTGATCAGGTCAGGGACGATGCCCTCGTCCTCACAGGCGAACCACTGTCCCGTACGGCAGAAGCCGGACTGGATCTCATCCGCGACGAAGACGATCCCGTTCTCCTTCGCGAACTCCGCGATGCGCGGCAGGAAGCCCTTCGCGGGCTCGATGAAGCCGCCCTCGCCGAGCACCGGCTCGATCACGATCGCGGCCACGTTCTCCGCGCCGACCTGCTTGCTGATCTGGTCGATGGCCTGTGCGGCGGCCTCCTCGGCGCAGTGCTCAGGGCCGGTCAGCCAGCGGTAGGGATAGGCGACCGGCACCCGGTAGACCTCGGGGGCGAACGGGCCGAAGCCGTGCTTGTACGGCATGTTCTTCGAGGTGAGCGCCATGGTCAGGTTCGTACGGCCGTGGTAGCCGTGGTCGAAGACGACGACCGCCTGGCGGCGGGTGTGCGTCCGCGCGATCTTGACGGCGTTCTCCACCGCCTCCGCGCCGGAGTTGAACAGGGCGCTCTTCTTGGCGTGGTCGCCCGGGGTCACCCGGGCCAGCTCCTCGCAGACCTCCACGTACGGCTCGTACGGCGTCACCATCACACAGGTGTGGGTGAAGTCCGCCAGCTGGGCGGTCGCGCGCCGGACGACCGCCTCGGCGCTGTTGCCGACGCCGGTCACGGCGATGCCGGAGCCGAAGTCGATCAGAGAGTTGCCGTCCACGTCCACGATCGTGCAGCCGCGGGCTTCTTGCACCACCCGGTCCTGGTGCGCGGTGGCCATGAGAATAAATTCCCCGTAGCGCTCCCACAGCTTGAGACTCTCGTTGATTTTCGACATGCGCGACCTTTCAGGCGGCGGGCTCGATGATGCCCCGGATACTTCTCAAAGTTCTCCTTCCAATCGCTTTCGGGGCGGCAAG
>NZ_JBOHCV010000360.1:0-16110 GCF_050698815.1 Streptomyces sp. | reverse complement strand
TGGGGTGTTCACTCCTTCTCGCGCTCGAGGCCGTGGTAGACGCGCAGGGCGTTCTCGCCGAGCACCATCGGCACGGTGTCGTCGGACAATCCCAGTCCGGCGACCGCCCGGGCGTTGACGGCGGTGCCGGGCACACCGGGCCAGTCGGTGCCGAAGATCCACTTGCGGGCGAGCCTGTTGATGTCGTGCCGTGCGTAGTACGTCGTCAGGCGTTTGGGAGGCAGTCCGGACAGCTCGATCCACACGTTGTCGTGGGAGAGCGCGAGGAACGCCGCGGCGTCGTACCACCAGCCCCGGCCCCCGTGCGCGAGGACGACGGTGAGGTCGGGGAAGTGCCTGAGCACCGGGTAGAGCTGCGTCGGATCCGCGTGCTCGTTCATCGAGCCCGGGAAGGACGAGGTCCCGCAGTGGGTCACCAGCGGGACCTTCCGTTCGACGAGCAGCGAGTACGCCGGGAAGAGGGCGGGGTCGTCCAGGCGGAATCCACCGTGCACCGGGTGCAGCTTGAGTGCGGCCGCTCCGAGATCGAGCTGGCGCCGCAGCTCCCGCTCGATCGGGAAGTGCAGATGCGGGTTGACGTTGGCCACCGGGCGGAAACGCCACGGGTTGTGCTCGACGATCGGCAGCAAATCGTCGAACCGCTGGTAGCCCGTGGCCTTCGGGCTGTATTCGCAGAACAGCAGCGCCACGTCCACGCCTTCGGCGGCGAAGAGGTCGTCCAGCTTCGCCGCGTCCGGGTTGCCGTCGGCGTCCCATGCGAGTCCGAGCACGCCGTCGGGCCCGAAATCGCGTGCCCACTGCGACCAGGCAGGGGCGATGGACGACAGAAGCGGAACGTGCACATGTGCGTCGACCAGCGGGTGACCGTCCAGCATGGTGAACTCCTAGTTGCCCGGGTGCCTGGAGACCAGCGGGGTGTCGACGCCGATGTCGCCGGTGAGCCGTGAGCCGCCGGGCGTGCCGATCGGTTCCTCCCGGCCGGGAAGTATCTCCGTGAAGAACGCCTTGTTGTCCTCGATGAACTCCTGCTGGTCCTCGGGGACCCGGCGGTCCTGGGAGATGGCTTCGACGGGGCAGACGGGTTCGCAGGCACCGCAGTCGATGCACTCCTTGCCGTTGATGTACAACTTGCGCTCGCCGACGTAGATGCAGTCGACGGGGCATTCCTCGACGCAGGACTGGTCGGTGATGTCGATGCAGTCCGACGCGATCACGTAGGGCACGGTACTTCTCCTCGTACTCAGGCCGCGGCCGCGGCCACTGCGACGGGCGCCTCGTCGGTGCTGTGACCGGGGAACAGCGACGCCTCGGGGTCGAGGTGCACGGCGGCGTTGTTGACCGCGGTGGCGACCTCGCCGAAGCCGACCGCGATCAGCCTGACCTTTCCGGGGTACTCCGAGATGTCACCTGCGGCGTAGACACCGGGCACGTCCGTGGCCATTCTCGAATCCACCACGAGATGGCGGTTGTCGTGCAGGTCGAAGCCCCAGTCACGCATCGGCCCCAGGTCGGCCAGGAAGCCCAGCGCGGCCACCACCCGTTGCGCGGGCAGCACGACGGGATCCTGGTTCTTGCGGGTGACCTCGACCCGCTCCAGCGTTTCATCGCCCTCGATCCCGGTCACCTGCGCATCGGTCACGACCGTGGCGCCGCACGACCGAACGGCGTCGACCGTGGCGGCATGGGCCCGGAAGGCCGTCCGCCGGTGTACGAGCGTGACCGACCTGGCCACCGGCTTCAGCGCGAGCACCCAGTCACACGCGCTGTCGCCACCACCGACCACGACGACGTCGGTGCCGGTGAAATCGGCGAGCGAGGGCACGAAGTACGACAGCCCGCGTCCCAGGAACTCCTCACCGGCCGGCAACGGCCGGGGGGTGAAGGTGCCGATCCCGCCGGTGACCACCACCGCACCGCAGTCGATCAACGTGCCGTTGGAGGTCGTCAGCCGGAAACGGTCCGGGCCGTCCTCGACCGGAGCGCGTTCCAGCGACCGGGCCTGCTGGCCGAGGAGGTACAACGGCCCGTACCGGCCCGCCTGTTCGACGAGGTTGTCGACGAGTTCCCGCCCCCGGACGCTCGGGAAGCCGGCGATGTCGTAGATGGGCTTCTCCGGATACAGCGCCGTCACCTGGCCACCGGGCTCGGGCAGTGAGTCCACCAGCGCGACGCGCAGCCCGCGGACGCCGGCGTAGTAGGCGCCGTAGAGGCCGACCGGTCCCGCTCCTACCAGCACCAGGTCCACCTCGTGGCGTTCGACGGGCTGGGACTGCTCCCCCTTGGTCATCTGCTCCTCCTGCATGGTGCCCGCGCTCAGCGGGTGCCGCGGGGCTCGGCAGCCGTCCGCGCAGGACGTGCCGACGAGTCGTCGGACGGATCGGATGCGCCGCTGGATTCGGCGGCGAGCGTGCGGATCTTGAAGCGCTGGAGCTTGCCGGTCGCCGTACGCGGCAGTGCGTTCACGCACACCACACGGCGGGGCGCCTTGAAGTGGGCCAGGCCGTCCCGGCAGAAGCCGATCAGCTCCTCCGGCGTGGCGGTGGCACTCTCCCTGAGCACCACGTAGCCCACCGGTTTGTCCAGGCCCTGGCTGTCCGGAACGCCCACCACGGCGGCCTCGAGCACGTCCTCGTGCTCGATCAGGCGGCTCTCGACCTCTGCCGGCGACACCCAGATACCGCCCGCCTTCAGCATGTCGTTGGACCGTCCCAGGCACGTGTAGCGGCCCTCTTCGTCCTGCACGTAGGTATCGCCGGTGGCCAGCCAGTCGCCCTGGAAGACGTGACGGCTGGTCTCGGTGCGGCACCAGTAGCCCGTCGCGATCGACTCACCCTTGACGAACAGCGAGCCCGGCTCGCCCGGCGGACGTACGGCGCCCTGCTCGTCCCGGATCTGCACCTCGTACCCGGGCACCGGGAACCCGCTCGTCCCTGGACCGATGTCATCAGGCCGGTTCGACAGGAAGATGTGCAGTGCCTCGGTCGAGCCCAGGCCGTCGATGATCTCGACTCCGAAGTGGTCCTGCCAGCGCTGAAGCAGCGGCGCGGGCAGAGCCTCACCGGCCGAGACGCCCAGCCGCACCGATGACATCAGGTCGGCGGGCGGATCCGCGGCCAGCATCCCGGCGTAGAAGGTCGGCACGCCGAAGAACAGCGTGGGCCGGTCGGCGCGCACCCGCTCGGCGATCACCTCCGGCGTGGGACGGCGGGGTTCCAGAATCGTGGTGGCGCCGGCGGAGAGAGGAAAGAACGCCGAATTACCGATCCCGTAGGCGAAGAAGAGCTTCGCCACCGACAGGCACCGGTCATCGGGATGGATCCCCAGTACCTGCTCGCCGTAGGTCTCGCACACGTGCCGGATGTTGGCGTGCCGGTGCATGGCCGCCTTCGGCATACCGGTCGTACCGGAGGTGTAGAGCCACAACGCCGGCGTGTCCTCGCTGGTGGCAGCGATCTCGCTGGTGGCAGCGATCTCGCTGGTCGCAGCGATCTCGCCGGTGGCGGCGACCTGGCCGGGTCCTTGCGTACGTGCCGCGGCGCTCGCCGCGACGCCGCCGACGGCCTCGGCCCACGAGAGCCGCACCACCCGCTCCGGCACCTCGGGTTCGGCATCCCCCACCACGACCAGATGACTCACGTCGGGTGACGCCCGGAGAGCCTCGCCGCAGGCTTCGGCGAACTCCGACGTGCACACGAGTACACGGGCGCCGCAGTCGGCGAGGATCGCACCGAGTTCCCTGCCGGTCAGCATCGTGCTCACGGGTACGGCGACCAGTCCCGCACGGAACGCGGCCAGGATGGTGGTGAGCAATTCCGGGCTGTCGGACATGCAGCACATCACGCGCTCGTCGCGGTGCATGCCCAGACGCCTCAGCGCCCCTGCTGCACGGGCGACGTCGTCGGACAGCTGCGCGTAGCTGATGTCGCCTTCCGCGTGACGCACGGCGGGATGGTGGCCGCGACCGCTGTCGACGTGCCGGTCGACGAGGTACGTAGCGGCGTTGAAAGACCGTGATGAGCCTGACGACATGGACATGATCTCTTCGCTTCCTTCCTCAGCCTTCCTCGGCCTTCCTCGGCAGCAGCCGCCCGTCAGACCCGCTTGACGTCGAAGTCGGCGCGCTTCCCGGTGCCGTAGCGGCGCAGCGCGCCCTCCGGGCCTGAGGCATTGGGACGGTTGAAGATCCAGTTCTGCCAGGCGGTCAGCCGGCCGAAGATCTTGGTCTCCATCGACTCGGGCCCCACGAAGCGGTGATTGGCCTCCATGCCGGTCAACGCGTCCGGGGAGAGCGACGCACGCTCCTCCAGCACGATGCGCAGCTCGTCCTCGTAGTCGATGTCGTCCAGTGCCATGGTGACGAGCCCGAGCTCGGCGGCCTCGTCGGCCGCGAGCCGGTCACCGGTGCGGGCCAGGACCGCCTCCAGCTCCTCGTCGGCCGCGTAGAACCGTGACTGAAGCCTGGTCAGGCCGTTGCCCATCGGGTAGGCGCCCTGGTTCGCCGTGCCGATGCCGACGACAATGCCCGCCGGATCGGCGTCGGGGTCGACGTCCTCGAACACCCCGGCCAGCATGTACTGCCGGTCGCAGGCCAGCGCGAGCTCCAGCAGCGTCCCGGCGAAGCAGCTGCCCGGCTCGATCAGCGCGACCAGGCTGCGGCTGGTGACGTCCAGGCGCTTGAAGGTGCGCTTGAGGTAGTGCCGGACCTCGTTGACGAACCAGTCGCCGGCGAGCGCGTCGAGCTGGGCGTCATGGGCCAGCACGGCGTCGGCGTCACCCGTGGTGCGGAACACCCAGGTGCCGAGTTCGAGTTCGTTGGTGCGCAGCCGCAGGATCAGGTCGTCGAGCTCACGGGCGAGCGCGAGCGGCCAGTAGTCCACACCCTGCTCGCGTACGCCCGTCGCGTCCGCGGGCGGAGCCTCGGCGGGCGCCTCGACAGTGATCTCGACGCGGCGCTGGTCGCGCGACAGGTGCGCCTTGACGTGCGGGTAGGTGATCGAGTCGCCGGTCTCGACGCGGTCCAGCGGAGTCAGCGCGACGCCCTCACCACCCGTACGGTGCGATCCCTTCGCGGCTTCCTCGGCCCGCGAGCGCACCTCGTCGTCGAACCGGCCGCGGGAGACGGCGGCGTCGACCAGCCGCCACTCGACCGCGGTCCGGCCCTTGATGCCCTCGCTCTTGGTGGCGAAGATGTCGGCCCGGTCCTTGCGGACGTGCCGCTTGTCCACCACCCGGGTCAGACCACCGGTGCCGGGCAGCACGCCCAGCAACGGCACCTCGGGAAGCGCCACCGCCGACGAGCCGTCGTCGACGAGGACGATCTGGTCGCAGGCCAGGGCGAGTTCGTAGCCGCCGCCGGCAGAGGTGCCGTTGACCGCGGCGATGTAGGTCTGCCCGGAATGCTGCGTCGCGTCCTCGAACCCGTTGCGGGTCTCGTTGGTGAACTTGCAGAAGTTCACCTTCCAGGCGTGGGTGGACTGGGCGAGCATCTTGATGTTCGCCCCCGCGCAGAACATCCGCTCCAGCCCGCCGGTGAGCACCACGGACTTGACCTGGGGGTGCTCGAAACGCAGCCGCTGGACGGCGTCGTAGAGCTCGATGTCGACCCCGAGGTCGTAGGAGTTGCTCTTGAGTTCGTAGCCCGGGGCGATCCCACCCTCCTGGTCGACCAGCAGGGTCAGTGTCGCGATCTCACCGTCGACGCCGAGCTTCCAGTGACGGTAGACGTCGGGCGAGGTGTCGAACGAGACCGTGGGTACGTCCCCGGGGGCAGTAGCCGCCTCGGGGTTGCCCGCACCGGTGTCCGTGCCGGTCGGCTGGGTGCTGGTTTCGACCGCGGCGGTCATCTCACTCCTCCAAGCGATCGGTGCCGTCTTGAGCCTCTGACTCTACATTCTCATGGTTGTGCGTCAATGCTTCGTAGCATGTTGTTGTCGGAGCAAAGGCCCGAGTCGTCGCCGCTCCGGGCTAGAATTTCGGGTCCCTGACTCTTCCGAAAGGACTCAACGCTGTGGCCGCTGCCGGTACGACTGTAGAAGGCGCATCGCGCCCACGGCGGTCCTGGCCAGGCTCGCCCAGCGCGCGCTCCTTGCTGCTGACCGTGCTCGGCGAGTTCGTTCTGCCGAGCCGGGAACCGGTCTGGACCGGCGCCCTGCTCGGGGCACTGGATGCCCTCGGCTTCGAGGAGAAGGCGGCACGGCAGGCACTGGCACGGTCGTCCACCCAAGGTCTGCTCGTGGCCGACCGGGTCGGCCGCCGTACCCGCTGGAGCCTGACACCGAACGGAGAACAGCTCCTCGAGGAAGGCACCGAGCGGATCTACACCTTCATGCGGCACAGGCACCGCTGGGACGGCCGCTGGCTCGTGCTCGCGGTCACGGTGCCCGAATCCCAGCGACAGCTGCGGCACCAGCTGCGCACCCGGCTGACCTGGGCTGGTATGGGATCGCCCGCACCCGGCCTGTGGGTGGTGCCCGACGCCGGACGTACGGACGAGGTCCAGGCCATCGTGCGGGAGCTCGGCATCGAGCACAGCACCATGTCGTGGACGGGGCCGTCGGCCGGCATCGGTGACCCGGAGGACGTCGTGGCTGCCGCGTGGCCGCTCGACAAGATCGAGACGGCCTATGGCGACTTCGTCAGACAGTTCGGCGATCTGCACGTGAGTGACCAGCAGGAGGCGTTCGTGGCCCAGGTGAACCTGGTGCATGCCTGGCGGCGCTTTCCCGCCCTGGATCCGGCGCTGCCCGCGGAACTCCTCGACCACGACTGGCCCGGCCCGGACGCCGCCGCGGTCTTCCACCGCTGCCACGAACGCTGGCACCGCCGGGCACAGGCGTACTGGCAGCGCATGTGCACCGGTGCCGACGACCGGTCGTGACGCCGCGGGTCCGAACGCCGCGCTCCTGAAAGGTGCCGTCCTGAAGCCCCGCGGACATCAAAGCTGACCTCAAAAGAGGTGGCGCCCGACCCGCCGGCGGATCGGGCGCCGTGTCACAGTGAGTCGGCGGCTCAGTTGTCTTCCTGCCAGAAGTGCACGTAGTCGAACTCCACGCCCATCTTGTTGATGCCCTGGGCGGGCGGTGCGATCCAGCCCGCGAACTTGCCCGGCTCGTACTCGGGCTTCATCAGTGACCGCACATCGGCCTGGTCCTGCTCCGACGGGAGCCACTCCGGGGCCTTCCCGTCCCACTGCTCCCGGGTGAGCACCTCGCCCTCGGGGCTCACGTGCGCCTCGGCGTACACACCGACCTGGCGGTTGAAACCCTCGTGCGGCAGCGTCAGCCGGTGTGGCAGCCCGGCATCCTCCAGCGCCTGGTTCCAGCGGCGGATACCGTTCTCGCAGTCGGCGACGTACTCGTCACGCAGGTCCAGGTTCAGCGCGTTCAGCAATGGGACGGTCTCGGTGACCAGTTCGCCGTTCTCGACCTTGGTCATCTCCCGTGTCTGCCCCTGCAGGACATGGTCGTCCTTGCGCCGCCGCTCCTGCCAGCGGCCCTTCAGCCCAGCGGTGTAGTAGGCGGCCGCGTTCGAGGACAGTTCGGAACCGAACAGGTCCATGGACACCGAGTACTGCTGGTTCAGGTACTTCTGAATGGTGTCGAAGGGGATCCCGCCGTGCGGCAGGATGTCGTCGGTGCCGTGCTCCTTCATCAGTTCCGCGGTCCGCTCGACCACCCGCTGGATGCCGGTGGTGCCCACGAACATGTGGTGGGCCTCTTCCTTCAGCATGAACTCGCAGGTGCGTGCCAGCGGGTCGAAGCCGCTCTCCTTCAGCGTGCCCAGCTGGTACTTCCCGTCGCGGTCGGTGAAGTAGGTGAACATGAAGAAGTTCAGCCAGTCGGTCGTGTCCTCGTTGAAGGCGCCGAGGATGCGCGGATTGTCGTAGTCGCCGCTGTTGCGGCGGAGCAGCTCCTCCGCCTCCTCGCGTCCCTCACGTCCGAAGTACGCCTGCAGCAGGTAGACCATCGCCCACAGGTGACGGCCCTCCTCCACGTTGATCTGGAAGAGGTTCCGCATGTCGTACAGGCTGGGCGCGGTGGCTCCGAGCCGGCGCTGCTGCTCCACGCTGGCCGGCTCGGTGTCGCCCTGTACGACGATCAGCCGCTGCAGCTCCGCGCGGTACTCGCCGGGGACCTCGTTCCACGCCTTCTCGCCCTTGTGCTGACCGAAGCTGATCTCACGGTCCGGCTCGGTCTCGGCGAGGAAGACACCCCAGCGGTACTCCTCCATCGGCACGAAGTCGTAGACGGCCCACCCGTCGCGGTCGATGGCGACCGCGGTCCGCAGGTAGACCTCCTTGGTCGGCACCTGAGGGCCGAGGCTCTTCCACCAGTCGATGAACTTCGGCTGCCAACGCTCGAGTGCCCTTTGGAGCTTGCGGTCGCCGGCCAGATCGACGTTGTTGGGAATCCGCTCGCTGTAGTCGATCCTGCTCACCGGGCCGGTGGGCTCGGGTGCGGCTCCCAGGCGGTCATCCATGGTCGTCATCCGCTCTTGCCCTTCTCTCCGGGTTCAACCGTTAGTCCACGATGGAGCATCGTCACGTCATTCGAATGTAGCATGTTGCCCCCTACGGCACAGGCCCCGTCAGAGCGTCGAGAACGCGAGGACCTGCCTGCACGGCCGTGCGCTGCAGGTGATGGGTGACCGCACGCAGGCCGCCTTCCTCCTCACCCCCGCCCGCCCGGCCCGGCCCGCCGTGCACCAGCTGCGGCATCGGCGTGCCGTGTCCCGTGCTCTCCCCGGCGTCGTCGCGGTCGAGCACGAGGACCCGTCCGTGATGCGCGGCGGTGCCGAGCACGACCTCGCGTACGACATCGGCGTCGTACGAGACCACCGAAGCGACGAGCGAACCCTCGCCGCGGGCGAGCAGCTCCACCGCATGCGCGGGGTCGCGGTAGCCCATGAGCGTGCTCACCGGGCCGAAGGCCTCGACGGCATGTGGTTCGGCCCGAGCCGGGTCGTCGCAGCGCAGGAGCGTCGGGGCCATGAACGCACCCGTCATGGCATCGGCGCCGACCACATCGGGGGGCGGTCCACCACCGACGACCACCGTGGCGGCCTTCTTCAGCCGGTCCACGGCCGCGAGTACATCGCCACGCTGGGCCGGGCCGACCAGTGCACCCATGGTGACGCCTTCGGCGCCCGGTGCGCCGACGACGACCTTCGCCAAGCGGTCGGACACCGCTTCGGACACCTGGTCCAGCAGTACTTCCGGCACCAGTGCGCGCCGGATCGCCGTACACCGCTGCCCCGCCTTGCAGGTCATCTCGTGCACGAGTGCGTCGGCGAAGAGCTCGAACTCGGGGGTGCCGGGCACCGCGTCCGGGCCGAGCACCGAGCCGTTGAGCGAGTCGGCCTCGGCGTTGAAACGCACCGAGCGCGCGGTCACCGCCTCGTGCCCGCGCAGCTTGGCGGCCGTATCGGCCGAGCCGGTGAACGACAACAGGTCCTGCCCGCCGAGGTGGTCGAGCAGGTCACCGAGCCCACCGCACACCAGTTGCAGCGCTCCGTCGGGGAGCAGGCCGGACTCGGCGAGGATACGGACGGCGTGCTGGGTGACGTACGCGGTCTGGGTGGCCGGCTTCACGATGCTCGGCACGCCGGCGATCAGCGCGGGCGCCAGCTTCTCCAGCATCCCCCAGACGGGGAAGTTGAACGCGTTGATCTCCACCGCCACACCGCGCCGCGGCGTCAGGAGATGACGGCCGGCGAACGTGCCGCCCCTGCCCAGCAGTTCGGCGTCGCCCTCGGCGAGCACGTTGCCGTCCGGCAACTGCTTGGCGCCCATGCTCGCGAAGGCCAATGCCGTGCCGATGCCACCGTCGACGTCGACCGAGGCGTCCGCGGCGGTGGCGCCCGTACGCGCGGACAGCTCGATCAGCTCCTGGCGCCGCTCCTTCAGTGCGAGCGCGAGCTGCTTGACCAGTCCGGCCCGTTCGGCGAATCCGCCGCGCCTGAGCCCCGGCCCGCCGACCTCACGGGCGTACGCGACGGTCGCCGCGGTGTCGAGGCCGTCGCTCGAAACCGTGACCACCGGCTCACCGGTGACGGCGTCGGCCACCTGGACTCCATAACCGTCGGCGGCCCACCACTCGCCGCGGGTCCAGCTCTCCAGCGTTCGTGCCACGAACCGCTCCTTCGTCGGTGTTGTCACCAGGTGTAGAAGCCCTGACCGGACTTGCGGCCCAGTTCGCCGCGTTCGACCATCTCCGTCAGCAGCGCCGGCGGACGGAACCGCTCGCCCAGCTGTTCGTGCAGGTAGCGCGCGATGCCCAGGCGTACGTCGAGCCCGACGAGGTCGGTCAGCTTCAGCGGGCCGACCGGATGGCCGTAGCCCAGCGACATCGCCGCATCGATGTCCTCGGCCGTCGCGACGCCGTCCTCGAGCATCCGGATCGCCTCCAGCCCGATGGCCACACCGAGCCTGCTGCTGGCGAAACCCGGGGCGTCCCGCACGACGACCGGGGTCTTGCCCAGCGCGTGGACCCAGCCACGGGCCTGTTCGGCCAGGGCCGGATCCGTTACCGGGCCGACGACCACCTCGACCAACTTGCTGGCGGGCACCGGATTGAAGAAGTGCAGACCGAGGAGCCTCTCCGGGCGCCGGAGATCCTCGCCGATGCCGCCGATCGACATGCTGCTCGTATTACTGGCCAGCACCGCCTGGGGCGCGGCGTCCTCGACGGCGCGCAGCGTCTCGACCTTCAGCGGCTGGTTCTCGGGCACGGCCTCCACGACCAGCCCCGCGCCGGCCAGTTCGGCAGCTCGGGTGCCGACGCGGAGCCGTTGCCCGCAGGCGGCGGACGCTTCGGGGTCGACCACGCCGCGCCGTACGGACTCGTCGAGCGCACGCAGGATCGCCGTACGTGCTGCCGCGGCGGCTCCGTCGTCCTGCTCGAGCACGGTGACGCTGCTCCCCGCAAGCAGCAGCGCGTGCGCGATGCCCGATCCCATCCGCCCGCCGCCGACCACACCGCAGGCAGCCGGGAGCGGTGTCGCCCGGTCCTTGCGCAGGGAGTCCGTCATCCCGAGACCCTCGCTTCTCTCATGTCCTCGACCATGAGAGAACACGCTACATATTCTCGTCGCTTCGCGTAAAGAACGTGGCATTAATCGCTGCCCGCGGCCACGCCGTAGCGGGGAGCCCCTTCGCCGGTGCGGCGGCGCCGCACTGCGTACGTCAGAGAATGACGATGCGGATCACGGCGGCGACGAAGGTCGCGAGGAGGGTCGCCATCTGCTTGCCGGTCAGCTCCTCCATCGGCTGTCCTGCGTGCTTCAGCGCCAATTGCCGGCGCAGCCACCCGGCGAAGACGAGCCGCAGGATCGCCAGGGGCAGGGCGCCCAGGATGAACAGCTGCAGCGCTTGCTGTGCCCCGTCGCCGGATCCGCGCAGGGCCGTGTAGAGCGCCGTGGCGAGCACGACGGACGCCGCCGCGATCAGCTTGTCCCTGGTCTTCGTGGCCAGGGACTGCACTGCGAACGCGAGGGCTAGGGCCGACACGATCGCGGCGATCCACCAGTGCGTGAGCGAGAAGTGTGCGGTGAACATGACGTCCCTACGAGTCGAGGATGTCGCTCAGGCCGCTGACCACGCCGCCCACGACTTCGGACACCTTCGCTCCGGCCTCGGTCACGCCGCCGAACTTTTTCAGGATCCTGCCCGGCGGGGGCCTTCGCGGTGGACGCCTCGTTCTTCGCGGCCGCCGCGGACGCGGCCGCCTTCTGGGGCCGGCTCAGCCGGCCCGCGGTTACGGTCCCTCTGGCCACTCACTCCAGGTCGAACTCCACGTCGACGACGCCTTCGACCGAACGGATAAGACGGGCGGCGACAGGCATGTACGAGGAATCGTGAAGCTCCCCGCGCAGCGTGGCCACCCCCTTTTCGACGTCGACTCGCAGCGACGGGGCAGCACCCGGGAGCAGCCCGATGATCTCGTGCCGGATCTCCTCGGCGATGTCCTCGTCGGACCGCAGGAACACCTTCAGCAGGTCGCCACGGCTGACGATGCCGGCCAGCCTGCCCTCGCCGTCCACCACCGGCAGGCGCTTCACCCGCTTCCGCGCCATGATGCGGGCGGCCTCCGTGAGCTGCGCGTCCTGATGTACGGCGACGGCCGGGGTACTCATCAGATCGCCAGCCGTCAGTGCCCCCGACTTCAGCAACTGCTGCATGCGCTCCCGGGGCCGGCAGCCGAAGGTGCGGTGCTCCTCTGCCCCGAGCCTCCTCGCAGGCCGTTCCACCTGCGGCGGAGGCGGCAGCTCCTCCTCCCTGGCCGACGTGTTGAGTGGGCCGCTGCTGAAGAGCCGGTCGGGGGAGGTACGGACTTCGTGTGCGAAGCGGCCCTTCGGAGTCGGCCGTGCAGACGGCCGTGGCACGGGCTGAAGGTCCGGCACGGTCCCAGGCCGGCCGGTCAGCCGAGGGGCGGCGCAGCCACAGCATTGCGGGACGATCCTCGGTGTCCTGGCGTGGTGCCAGCCGCACCGGCAGGCCAGTTGACTGCATGTGAGTCCGGCGTCCAGCCGGATCTCCTTGAGCCGCTCAGCAACGCTTTCCCGCGCCGCCTGCGCGGATGAGGATGGGCAGTTGGGCATCGGCCGGCCTGTCCGGGTCGCGCTAGTTGATCTCGTAGTTCTCGCGGGAGACTGCCAGCGCCCACACTGCTTCGAACGCGGTCGCACACAGCTTCGCCGCTGCGGGGTCGGCGCTGATCTCGCCGCCGCCCGAGGCGCCCTCGCCGGTGAAGTGGTTCCACCTCACCCTCTGGCCGTCGATGAGCCAGAAATCGCTTCCGCGGCATCGCGACCAGATACGACAAGACCGCCCGCTCCCTACGAAGCGGCGGTCACTCTCGCCTCGCTCCTGCTCTGGGCAAGATCACGTTGAAGGCGGACCCTAGCTGCCCGAGCTCTCCATCGTCCGAGATGCCGCTTCTTGGAGCCTTGGCTCGTCGAGGTACTGGTCGGCCCAGGCGCTGATGATGTGAGCGGCCCGCTGCGCCTGCCCTCGCGCGGTCAACAGATGGTCCGCTCCTTCGAGCGAGATGAAGCTTCGCGGGTGCCGTGCCTCCTGGAAGATCTCCCCGGCATTGGCGATGTCGACGGTGGAGTCGGTGGGCGAATGCGCCACGAGCAGTGGAAGGTTCACCTCGCCGATCCGGTCGCGCAGGTGAGCCCGGCGGACATCCTCGACGAAGGCGCGCTTGAGAACCAGGGTCCTCCCGCCGACGAACCACTCGTGCGCCCCTTCGCTGAGGACGCGATCCAGGACCGAGTCGTACTGCCGCTCGACGTGGCTGGGATCGACGGGCGCCGCGATCGTGGCCAGCGCGCGGAGGCCGACCGTCTCGCGCGCAGCGGCGATCGCGGCGGCGCCTCCCCACGAGTGCCCCACCAGCAAATCCACCGGAGTCCCTCGCTCCGCCATGAAGGCCGCGGCACGGACAGTGTCCTGCACTTTGACGGTGAAGGAACCGTCCCCCCAGTCGCCCTCGGAGTCTCCGATCCCGAGATTGTCGAAGCGCAGCATGCCGATCCCCTCGCGTGCCAGCTGCTTGCTGACGCGCGAGGCGGCCGGCGAGTCCTTGCCGAGGGTGAATCCGTGCACGAAGAGCCCCCAGCCTCGGATCTCGCCCTCGGGCAAGTCGATCACCCCGGCCAGTTCAGGGCCGACGACGCTCGGGAATCTCACTTTTTCATTCACGTGTGGTGCTCACCTAGGCAGGGACTGATCGTGGGACAGGGAGACGAGAGCGACAGTAGCCGGTGTCACCGCGAGACGACGAGCGGTGGAGCGGTGCCACGCGCTGCTCGCCGCTCTCGACGCGTCAGACGCACTCCGGGTACGGGGCCCAACGGACAACACAGTGAGGGCTGCCTCCCCGTTCCGGGAGGCAGCCCTCGCTGTCAGTCCTGAGGCCACGTCAGGCAACGCGTCGACCGGTGCACATCCGGTGCACAAAGCCGAGGTCGCCCAACCCCGCGATTTAGATGTCGAAGTACAGCTCGAACTCGTGCGGGTGCGGACGCAGCTGCATCGGGGCGATCTCGTTCTCGCGCTTGTAGTCGACCCAGGTCTCGATCAGGTCGGACGTGAAGACGCCGCCCGCCTGCAGGTACTCGTTGTCCGCCTCCAGGGCATCGAGGACCGCGGGGAGGGAGGTGGGGACCTGCGCGACGCCCGCGTGCTCCTCGGGGGCGAGCTCGTAGAGGTCCTTGTCGATCGGCTCGGCCGGCTCGATCTTGTTCTTGACGCCGTCCAGACCCGCCATCATCAGGGCGGAGAAGGCCAGGTACGGGTTCGAGGACGGGTCCGGGGCGCGGAACTCGACGCGCTTGGCCTTGGGGTTGGAGCCCGTGATCGGGATCCGCATCGCGGCGGAGCGGTTGCGCTGGGAGTAGACCAGGTTGACCGGGGCCTCGAAGCCGGGCACCAGGCGGTGGTAGGAGTTCACCGTCGGGTTGGTGAAGGCCAGCAGCGACGGGGCGTGCTTGAGGATGCCGCCGATGTAGTAGCGGGCGGTGTCGGAGAGGCCGGCGTAACCCTGCTCGTCGTAGAAGAGCGGCGAACCGTTGCTCCACAGCGACTGGTGTACGTGCATGCCGGAGCCGTTGTCACCGAAGATCGGCTTGGGCATGAAGGTCGCGGTCTTGCCGTTGCGCCAAGCGGTGTTCTTCACGATGTACTTGAAGAGCATCAGGTCGTCGGCGGCGGCGAGCAGCGTGTTGAACTTGTAGTTGATCTCCGCCTGGCCCGCGGTGCCCACCTCGTGGTGCTGGCGCTCGACCTGGAGGCCGGCCTTGCCCAGTTCCAGGGTGATCTCGGCGCGCAGGTCGGCGAAGTGGTCGCCGGGCGGGGCCGGGAAGTAGCCGCCCTTGTAGCGGACCTTGTAGCCGCGGTTGCCGCCGTCCTCGATGGCGCCGGTGTTCCAGGCGCCGGCCTCGGAGTCGAGGTGGTAGTAGGCGCCGTTGGCCTTGGTCTCGAAGCGGGCCTCGTCGAAGACGTAGAACTCGGCCTCGGGGCCGAAGTAGGCGGTGTCGGCGATGCCGGAGGAGGCGAGGTAGGCCTCGGCCTTCTTCGCCACGTTCCGCGGGTCACGGCTGTACTGCTCGCCGGTGATCGGGTCGTGGATGAAGAAGTTGACGTTGAGGTGCTTCTCGGTGCGGAAGGGGTCCAGCCGGGCCGTGGAAAGGTCGGGGACGAGCGCCATGTCCGACTCGTGGATGGCCTGGAAGCCGCGGATCGAGGACCCGTCGAACATCAGGCTCTCGGTCGGGTCGAAGGTCTCGGCCGGGACCGTGAAGTGCTGCATGATGCCGGGCAGGTCACAGAATCGGACGTCGATGAACTTCACATCGTTGTCCGAAATGTACTTCTTGGCCTCGTCGGCGTTCTGGAACATCCCAACTCCTCCTAGTCCCGCCGCGGAGGGACGGGGTTTGCTGCGGGGCGCGGGCCAGTGCGGTGGCATGCGCGCTTCCCGACCATAGGCAGATGCCATTTCTCAAGCGTGACCCGTTTGTTTCACCTATGTTAACCAGCGGAACAGTCCTTGCCTCCGGGCGTGCGGACCAGGTCATTCATTCGCGCGATACCGTTGCGGCGTGGACAACGTGGACAGCAGGAAAGCGATCGGATCGTGGCTCTCCGGCCCCCGGGCCACCGCCGAGAACCTCGGCGCCGACTTCGGCCACCGCGGTGAACGGCTCGGTCTGCCCGAATCCGGCCCCGGTTCCGTCGCGCCGCTGGGGCGCCGCTTCGGCGCCCTGTTCATCGACTGGGCGATCGCCGCGCTCATCGGCTACGCGCTGCTCGCCGGGGGCGACCCCGGCGCCGCCAACAACTGGGCGCTGTCCGTCTTCCTCGTCATGAGCTTCCTGACCGTCGGCACGGTCGGCAGCACCCCGGGCAAGCTGCTGCTGCGGCTGCGGGTGGTGTCCGTGGAGGGCCGGGGGAGGCTGACGCTGTGGCGGGTGGCCGTGCGTACGGTCCTGCTCGGGCTCGCCGTACCCGCGCTGATCTGGGACCGGGACGGCCGCGGGCTGCACGACCGGCTCTCGGGCGCCGTGCAGGTACGGATCTAGCGGACGGATCGAGCAGTACGGACG
>NZ_JBOHCV010000359.1:0-17672 GCF_050698815.1 Streptomyces sp. | reverse complement strand
CGGCCCGTACTTCACCAGCTTCACACCCGCCACACCCGCGTTGGCCGACAGCTGGAACAACACCCTCGCCTACGTCCGCGACAGCATCCTGGTCCGTGGCGACGTCGCGGCCCAGCCCCTCATCGTCGGCCAGGCCGCCCGGCTGCTCGCCGCCACCGCCCTGAACACGTTTCCCAACACCGCCTGGTCCGAGCCCACTCCCGCGGACGGCAACGACGCCACCCCTGACACCATGCGCAAGGCGGCCGTCTTCATCGAGGAGAACGCGCACACCGACATCTCCGTGGCCGACATCGCCGCGGCCGTCCACGTCAGCCCACGCGCCCTGCGGTATGCCTTCCGCATCCACTACGGCACCAGCCCACTCGGCCACCTGCGCCGAGCACGCCTGGACCGGGCCCACTTCGACCTCCTCGCCGCCGACCCCGCCGACGGCGGGTCAGCCGGACTGGTCGCCACCATCGCCGCGCGCTGGGGCTTCCCCAACCCCGGTAATTTCGCCGCCCTCTACCAGGACGTCTACGGGGTCAGCCCCCACAACACCCTCGCGGCGTGACTCCCCCCTCGGCCCCACCCCGTCCGTACGGTCATACTGCCCCGACCGGCCCCCGCCGATGAGGCGGCGGCGGCCCGATCCGTCCTCACCCGCGAGCGGAGGCGCACTTCCGGATGAACGACAACAACCGTGACAACGGCGAAACCGGCGACCACGGCAACGCCGATGTGACCGAAGAGACCATCTTCACCTGGGGCGCACCGCCCCTGAAGTTCGGTGCGGGCGCCTCCGACGAGATCGGTTCCGACCTGGCCCAGTACGGAGCGCGGCGCGTCCTGGTCCTGACGGACCCGGGCGTCAGCGCCCTCGGGATCCCGCAGCGCATCGTGGACAGCCTGGAGCGCTACGGCATCACCGCGACGGTCTTCGACGGGGTGCGCGTCGAGCCGACCGACGCGAGCTTCGCCGCCGCGGTCGAATACGCCGACGCCCAGGGGCCATGGGACGGATTCGTCGCGGTCGGCGGCGGGTCGGCCATCGACACCGCCAAGGCGGTCAACCTGCTGACCACCTGCCCCGGCGAGCTGACGGACTACGTCAACAAGCCGATCGGCCGGGCAAGGGTGCCGGAGCAGCAGCTCAAGCCGCTGGTCGCGGTCCCCACCACCGCGGGCACGGGGGCGGAGAGCACGGCCATGTGCGTACTCGACATCCTGTCGATGAAGGTCAAGACCGGCATCAGCCACTGGCGCCTGCGCCCCACCCTGGCCGTCGTCGATCCGCTGCTCACCATGAGCCTGCCGCCCGAAGTCACCGCCGCGGCGGGCATGGACATCGTCTGCCACGCGCTGGAGTCCTACACCGCCAAGTGGTACGCCGACTCCGCCCGGCGCAAGCCCGAGGAGAGGGTGACGTACTGCGGCTCCAACCCGGTCTCCGACCTGTGGTGTGAGAAGGCGATGGGGCTGATCGCGCAGTCGTTCCGCCGTGCGGTGCACCACGGGGCCGAGGACCCCCGAGCGCGTACGGACATGATGATGGCCGCCACCTTCGCCGGCATGGGATTCGGAAACGCCGGCGTCCACATTCCGCATGCCAACGGATATCCGATCGCCGGCATGGTGAAGGACTACAGGCCCGCCGGATACCCCCAGGACGAGCCGATGGTGCCGCACGGCCAGGCGGTGTCGCTGACCGCTCCGGAGGCGTTCCGGTTCAGCTTCCCGGCCGCCCCCGAGCGGCATCTGCGGGCGGCGGAGCTGCTGGCGCCGGACAAGGAGAAGCTCTCCGATCCCGCGGAGCAGCTGCCGCGTGTCCTCGTCGATCTGATGCGTGACATCGGCATTCCGAACGGCATCGGCGCCGTCGGCTACGGCGAGAGCGACGTACCGGAACTGGTGCCCGGCACGATGAAGCAGCAGCGGCTCCTGTCCACCTGCCCCCGTCCGGTCGGCGAGGAGGAGATCGAGCGGATCCTCCGCAACTCGATCCAGAACTGGTGACCACGCTGCCCTGGCCGGCATGACCGCCGCGTGGGCCACCGCGACGTGTCCGCAGCTCTCAGTGGTGCGAGCCGGCGCCGTTCTGGAGGGACTTGGAGATCTTGTCCTCGCGGCCGGGTTCGACGACCAGGAACTGGCCCATCATTCCGTTGTCCTCATGGCGCAGGATGTGGCAGTGGTACATGAAGGGCCGCTTGTCGTCGGTCAGGGTGCCGAACCGGACGGCCAGTCTGATCGTGCCTGTGCCCGGCAGATAGGCGGTGTCCTTCGGACCGCGCATGGAGACGGGCGGCTCCTCGCCGAGTACGTCGAGGACATTGAACGTGGCGCCGTGGATATGGAAGGCATGGACCAGGCCGTCGACCCGTTCGATCTCCCAGATCTCGGTGGTCCCGGCGGGCACCACTTCGTCGACCCGGTCCATCGCCATGTCCTTGCCGTTGATCCGGGTACCGCTGAATCGGAACTTCCGGGTCACCGGGTTCTCCGGCACCTTGATCGCGGCCGGTGCGCCGGGGACCCGGACGGGCAGTTCGGGGGACTCCTTCAGGGTCTTCGCCGCACGCAGCGCGATGATGTCGAAGGTGTCGTCGCCGCCGGAGAAGCGGCCGCTCGGGAACTCGACCCCGAGGTCGGCCCGGAAGCTGCGCAGGACCGCCTCCTCACCGGGCCTGAACGCCACGACGATCTCGGCCCGTTCGCCGGGCGCCAGCCGTAGCCGGGTCAGCGCCTGCGGGCGCTCGAGCAGTCCGTTGTCGACGCCGACCAGATGGAACGTGCGGTCGTCGGGGAAGCCGAACCGGTAGACGCGGGCGTTGGATCCGTTGAGCAGCCGGAAGCGTACGCGCTGCGTGGTGACCTCGAAGTGCGGGTCGTGGGTGCCGTTGACGAGGACGGTGTCGCCGAGCACGCCGACGTCGTCCGCTCCGGCGAAGTCGTCGCTGAGGGTGGTCTCGGTGAAGTCCAGTGAGCCGTCGTCGTGGAAGTTCTTGTCCTGGATCACCAGCGGGACGTCGTCCACGCCGTAGTCGCCCGGCAGCCCCGAGCGGAGTGAGTGCCGGTCATCCAGGATGATCATTCCGGCCACACCCCGGTAGACGTGCGAGCCCGTGGAGCCGTGCGGATGGGGGTGGTACCAGAGAGTGGAGGCCGGCTGCCGCACGGTCCACCCCGGCCGCCAGGTCGCGCCCGCCGGGATCATCTGGTGCGGTCCGCCGTCCATCACGGCCGGCAGATGCATCCCGTGCCAGTGCAGGGTCGTGGCGTCCGGCAGCTCGTTGCGGATGGAGAAGGAGACCTTGTCGCCTTCGCGGGCCCGCAGGGTGGGTGCGAGGTAGGTGCCGTTCGCGCCCCAGGTGTCGGTCTTCTTGCCGGGAAGGAACTCGGTCTGTCCCGGGGCGAGTTCGAGTTCGTAGGTCTTGAGCCCGTCGGCGGAGGGCGCCGGGTCGAGCAGTTCCGGGATCTTCAGCGGATTGCGGAAGCCGAGCTTGCCGACGTTGCTTCGGTCGCGGCGGTTGTAGGCGAGCACGAAGTTGGTTCCCCAGCCGGCGCCGGCGGTCAATGCGGCGCCTCCGGCCGCGAGGAGGATCCTGCGGCGGACGGGGCGGCGGGAACGGGAAGCAGACATGTATCCGGGTCCTCGGGTCGGTTGATCAGTCGCGGACCGATCCACGGTGGGAGGGGCGGGGCCGCCGGCCACCGGACGCTTCGCTCCGGTGGCCGGCTCCGGGCCTCGTACGGTCGGCAGGGCTCAGGCGTGCTCGGGGGTCCGGTCCTCCCCCATCGCCTTCGGCGTGGGGGTTTCCGCCGCGGGGTTCCGCTCCGGGACCCGGCAGAGGCGGCCGGGCCACCACAACCAGCGGCCGAGGTCGAGGGCGAGGGCGGGGACCAGGACCGTTCGGACAAGGCCGGTGTCGAGCAGGACGCCGATGCCGACGATGACGCCCATCTGGGCCATGGTCACCAGTGGAAGTCCGGCGAAGACCGCGAAGGTCGCGGCGAGTGCGACGCCAGGATCAGCCACGCCGCCAGCGCGAGCCATTTCGTGCGACGGTCCCCGGGGGCGTTCGCGGCACGCTGGAAGAACGCGTTCATGAGTAGTCTCCTCGTGTGGAGCACGGCCGGTCGATGACCGGCTCGGGGCGCACGGGACCCGCACCGCGGCGTACTGGTTTGCCGACCTGCCGCGGCCTACGGGTGGAATGTGCCTGGGATGTGTTCTCCATACGTACGGCCGGGAGTTACCGCTCCCGGCCGTACCACCGCACGTACGGCTATTCGATCTCGCGCATCATCTTCTCCATCGACGTGATCGAAGTGCGGGCCTGCGTCAGCTCCTCGAGGGTGCGCCGCTGAAGTGCGACGTTGTCCTCCAGCAGCTCCGTGTACTTCGCCGCGAGCTGCTTGTACTGCTCCTCACGGGAGGCCAGCATGCGGGCCCGCCACGTCGCGGCGATCTGCCAGACCACCACGATGAGGAGGAGGAAGACGCCGCCGGCGCCGACCACTCCCGCCCACTCCGCTCCGTTCATCGCGCAGTCTCCTTCACGGTTTCTCTCGCTTCTTCGGTGATCGTCCGCGCGGCTTCCGCCACGGCCTCGGGGGTCAGCGCGTAGCAGAAGGGCGTCGCCTCGAAGTACTTCATCGCCTTGCCGCTCTCCGACAGCTCCAGCTCGCCCGTGACGAGTCCGGCCGCCTCCAGCCGTTGCAGGTGCATGTGCAGCAGCGGGCGGCCGATGCCCAGCTCGCGGGCGAGTCGGCTCACATAGTTGCGGCCTCCGTCGACGAGGGCTGCGACGATCCGCATCCGATGCGGATTGCCGAGCGCCCCGAAGACCTTCAGCAGCTCGTCTCCGCTCGGCTGCGGGGCCGGGACTCCGGCCATCGGGACCCCCTTCCTCCGTACCTGTCACTCATAGCTGACACCCCCCGGAGTCACCTGTCAAAGAAACCTGACACATATCAGGGAGATCTAGGGGACCCTCAGGGGCGGGCACGGGGGTGGGAACCCACTGCTCGTGCGGCCTTCATCCCAGGAAGGTCGCGGTCGTCGCCACGAAGCGGTCTGCGTCATCGAGCCACGGAAAGTGGCCTGCTCCTGGCTGAACGACGAGCTCGGTGTTCGGAAACAGCTCGGCGTATTCGGCCACGACGCCCGGAGGCGAGTTCAGGTCGGTCTCACCGGCAAGCAGCAGCACCGGCGAATCGACCTCGGCGAGTGCCGCGCGAGTGGCCTCCGGGTCGAAGGCACCCTCGGCGCCGAAGGCGGCTGCGGCTTCCTCGTTCCGATGGCCGTCCTGGGACGCATGATGGACTTGTGCCGCCGCATCCCACCGGCCGTAGAAGAAGGGGTCGATGGCCTGCCAGCTGCCCTCGGTGGCGTTACCGGCCACGATCGTTTCCAGCGCTGCGAAGGCCGCTCCGAACCAGGGCTCGTCCTTGCGGAGCCGCGCGATCTCGAGCCGGGACTCCCCGGTGACCGCGATGCCGACGGCGTAGGTGCTCGGAGTGATCAGAGCGAGCTTGCCGACGCGTTCCGGGTGCCGGGCCGCGTACAGCGCCGCGAGGTTTGCCCCGGCGCTGTGCGCGAGCAGGTCCAACCGGGCAAGACCGAGGTGCTCGCGCAGAGCCTCGACATCATCGACAAGCCGGTCACACCGGTAGGAGGCGGCGTCCTCCGGTATCGCGGACCGGCCTGTGCCCCGAGGGTCCACCATGATCAGCTGCCGATGCGCCGACAGGCCGCCGAGTTGACCCAGGTAGTCGGAGTCCTGCATCGGGCCGCCCGGCAGGCAGATCAACGGGACGCCCTCTCCGAACAGGTGACAGGCGAGGTCGGTTCCGTCAGGTGCGCAGAAGGTGGGCATGGCGAGGATCCTGTCGCGGTGCTCCGAGCACGGCAACCGACTTCAGGGCGCCGTGAAGAGTGCCGGGAAGCGGGGAGCGAGCCAGGGCTTGCGGCCCCACGCGAGAATGTGGCCCCGCGCGATGGCGCCCCGCGGGTCGCGGCGGCCGAGGGCCATCAGAAGGAAGGTGGCCGGCTCGCAGAGGATCGTGCAGTCCGGGCGGCTCGGCGGCTGCGGACTCACCGCCACCGTTCCGTCGGTGAAGGTGACGCCGAAGCGGGCACCGCCTCGTAGGCGGATCGTGTAGCGGACGGTCAGCCCGGCGGTGGCGGCGGCGTCGGTGACTCGTGGCATGGCCGCGATCAAGAAGGGCAGGGTCAGCTCGACCCGGGCGCGGTCGATCATGTGCGGACGCCGCAGCGCGCGGGCGAGGTCGTAGCCGTGGCCGAGCATGTGCGTCAGCAGGTACGAGCCCAGTACGGCCCGGTCCATCGGTCCCATCGGGGTGACCAGCGTGCCCTGCGCCGCTGGTTGTGCCGCCGCCTTGAGGAAGGCGCCGGCCTGTTCCGTGATCATCCTGGCCAGCGGCTCGGCTTCGCGCTCGTCGAACTGGGCGAGCGCGCGTTCATTGGCCGTGGCCAGGCTCTGCGGCGTGCCGTCCCCGTAGCTGCGCTCGTTCCCGGCCGCGAGGTCGGCCATCAGTTCGTTCGCTTGTGCCAGATGTGCTGCCGCCTCCCCGACGGTCCACTCCGACCGGGGTACGGGAAGACTCGTGTCGGCGACCCCGCGCAGCAGCGTGGCGATTTCCTCGGCGGTACCGCTTATCGCGTCGCCAAGTCCCTCGGGCAGAGCGCCCTGTGCTTCCTGCCCTGTCGCTGATTCCACGTCGCTCTCCTCGTCACCCTGGGACCCACGGCAGATTGTGCAGCCCCGGACCGGTTCGGGATCGCTCGCGGTACACAACCAGGCAACGGAGGCTGCGACAAGAGCTTGAGCAGCCCGATCCCACAGCGCTCACCTGGGCAGATGCAGAAATCGGGCCGCGCAATGTGACATATCGAGCCCTGCGGGCTGTCAGCCGTCGATCGGCAGCCCCTACGTCAGCAGGTCGACGAGCCTGTCGTGGACGCCCTCCTTGCCCTCCGCCCGGCTCGGCACCAGCGCTTCCTGGTCGCGCGGGTCCCGGGAAAGGACGTGCAACCGCCCGTCATCGCGGGCGAGGATCAGGTCGGTGCTGGCGTCGGCGGTCTCAGCCGATCCGGTTCGGAGGCCTGAGCTGGTCTGACGGCGGTAGAAGCTCACTCCTGGGGCGCGTACGAGGAGGAGGGCTCGTCCTGGTGGCGCTGGAGGCGTGGAAGTGGTGTACCCCTCAAGAGGTACGTACATCAACCTGGTACATGGTCTATCATTGGTACATGCCGATGAAGCGAACCAACGTCTACGCCGATCCGGAAGACCTCGCGATCATCAAAGAGGCGGCCAAGCGCCGGGGTGTCAGCGAGGCCGAGATCATCCGCCAGGGCATCCATCTCGCAGCGATGGCCAACCGGGCGTGGGACGAGCCGCTCTTCTCCCGCACTTTCGAAGGTCCTGGGCGCACTCTCACCAAGGGGGAAGTCCGCGACGTTGTTGCCGATGCCGTCCGAGGTGAGATCGACTCGCCCGGGACTGCCACGTGATCATCGTCATCGCCGATACCTCCGGTTTGCTGGCCGCTCTCGACTCAACTCATCCCGAGAGTGAGGCTGCCAGTGAGGCGATCATGGCTGCCGGCCTGCTCGTCATGTCTCCCCTGCTACTCGCCGAACTCGACCATGTGGCCACCCGGGAACTGGGCCGCGATGCTGCAGTGAGCGCGATCGACGACATCCGCGGCTGGATGCGACGCGGCCGGGTTTCGGTACCTGAGATCACTGAAGACCATCTCGGCATCGCCCAGTCCGTACGCGCCCGCTATCTGGCACTCGATCTCGACTTGGCCGACGCTGTGAACGTCGCCCTCGCTGCCGACTACGACACGGATGCGATCCTCACGCTGGACCGCCGCGATTTCCGTGCCGTACGCCCCCTCGGCCGCTCGAAGGCATTTCGCATCCTGCCGGATGACCTTCCACTCTGAGCGGGGTCGGAGGCTGTTGCAGCCCTGGACGTACGCGACTTGGGCGCGCTGCCTGGACCGCGGCCGCGCACAGGTCTGGGCGGGTGTCCCACCGACAACGTCCCGGGGGATTCCCTGGACGGCTGCCGGCAGGACCGGCCAGGTGGATTGGGGCCGTCCTTCAGGGCCGGGTCACGTTGGCAGGAGGACTTCCCTGATGACATGCCGGGCGATGGTCGCCATGACCGGATTCGTCTGCCGGTAGTGCTGGAGTTCCATGAGCGCTGTCGACAGCGCCCAGCCGCGACCTCGTGCCCAGGCCGCGTCATCAGCCGCCAGGGCGGCCCGGAAGGCGCCCCGCGCGTCGGCCGGCAGCAGGTACCACGCCGAGATCAGGTCGACGGCGGGATCGCCCAGCCCCAGACACTCGAAGTCGATGACGGCGCTGAGCCGTCCGCGGTCCATCAGCAGATTGCCCGGCTGCAGGTCCGCGTGGAGCCAGACTGCCGGGCCGGACCACTCCGGAACCCGCAGGGCCGCTTCCCAGGTGGTGGTGGCCGCTTCGGTGTCGACGATTCCACGGAGTTCCGCGATCGCGGCGCGTGTCGCGGTGTCCCGGTCGGCCAAGGGCTCACTGCGGTAGGAGGGAGGCCCGTCCGTGGGATCGATCCGGTGCAGCGCGGTGACGAACTCCGCCAGGTCCTTGGCGAGCAGGCCGGGTTCGGCGATGCGTCCGACGCTCGGATTCTCACCGTCGAGCCATCGGTACACGGACCAGGGCCAGGGATACGACAGAGCGGGCGATCCCTTGCCCAGCGGAACGGGAACGTGAAAGGGAAGCAACGGGGCAAGCCGTGGCAGCCACCTGTGTTCCTTCTCCACGTCACCGGCGGCACCCGGGAGGCGGGGGAGTCGTACGACCATGTCCGGGCCGAGGCGATACATGGCGTTGGATGTGCCGGCGGAGTCGATCGGCTCCACGGGAAGGCCGGCCCACCGCGGAAACTGAGCGGCGATGAGCCGCTGTACAAGAGATGAGTCGACGCTCACCTCGTCGGCATGCATCTTGCCGGCACCCATGGAAACCTCCTGAGCAGAATTCCACCATGTGGCATGGAGGACTTGGGAGGCTTGTCAACGCAACCCGTGGACAGGGCCCTTGATGTCATCGGTCACCTTGCGTTGCGGTCGCGCGGCAGGGCTCCTCGTCCGGGCCCGCCATCAGGCCGGCTCCCGGCCGTCCCGTCACACAGAGGACCGGGCGACGACAGTCCGGCGAGGCGTACAACCCTGGACGAACGTCGGATGTCTCTTAGATAACTGCGATACGGGCATCGCGGTCACCGCGCCACCCGACGGGCAAGGCCGCACATGATTCCACGCCGTACCGCGGCGGCGCCCCGCCCGCGCACAGTCCACCCGCGGCTGAGCAGGACGCCGTAGGCAACGTAGGCGACCATGGAGGTTCTCCTGTGCGTTACATCAGAAGCGTGGCTCTCACGGCCGCGACATTCCTCACCCTCGGTGGCGGGGCCGTGATAACGGCCCCGGCCGCGCAGGCCGACGAGCCCTTTCCGTCCATCGGCTGGCAGCAGCGCAACTGCGACTTCGACGGCAACGGTTTCGACGACGTGCTGACCGGCGCCCCGGGCGCCACGGTGAGCGGCGTCAGCGGCGCCGGCTCCGTCACCGTGCAGTACAGCTCGTCAAGCGGTATCAGCACCACCAAGAAGAGCGTCTTCAACCAGAACACCTCGACCGTCCCGGGCGGTGCCGAGGCCGGCGACGGCCTCGGGCGGGCCGTGGCCTCCGGCGACCTGGACAACGACGGATACGACGACGCGATCGTCGGCATCCCCGGCGAGGACCTGGCAGGGTTGTCCAACGCGGGCGGCGCCATCGTCTTCTGGGGCTCGCCGACCGGGTTGCACGGGACCGAGAGCACCTGGCTGGAAAACTCCGACGAGATGCGGGCCGGCGCGAACTTCGGGCGTGCGATCGAAGCGGCCCGGTTCCTCGCCCCGGACCCGGCGGACCCGTACGCCAACCCGCGCGACAGCATCGCCGTCCTGGAGAACGACACGCTGCTGTTCTTCACCGTACCGCCGGAGGCGCCGGCCCAGACGCTGAAGTCGGCCGACAAGGGAGTCCAGGCTCTGGACATGGCCCCGGCGGAGGACGGCTTCGCTCTCCGGAGCCTCAGCCACGGCAACTACAACGAGGACCCCTGGGCGGACCTGGCGATCTCCGGAGTGACCACCGGCGACCAGCCGGGCGTCGGCGCCACCCAGGTACTGCACGGCGCACCCGACGTCGAGGCACTGGGTGACGGAGGCGTGTTCGAGGGCGGTCCCGCGGTCACCTCCAGCGACTTCAACCACGACGGCCAGGACGACCTGGCCATCGGCGACACGGGCGTCGGCTCGCCCGTCGGCGGATCCGTCTCCGTCTACCTGGGCAAGGGCGACCTCTCCGGCCTCGATCCGGCCCCGGCGCAGACATGGACGCAGGACTCCCCGGGCGTCCCCGGCAGTGCCGAGGCCGGCGACCTGTGGGGCGCCGAGATGTCCTCCGGCGACACCAACGGCGACGGTCGCCCCGACCTCGCCATCGGCGCCCCCGGGGAGGACATCGGCTCCACCTCCAACGCGGGTGCCGTCTGGACACTGCGCGGCGCACCGGGCGGGCTGACGGCGACCGGGGCACGCAGCTTCGACCAGAACCACCCCGATATCCCCGGCGTGGCGGAAGCCTCGGACCGCTGGGGCGGCCAGGTGCGTCTGCTCGACGCAGACAAGGACGGCCTCTTCGGTCTGCTGGCGGCGGCACCGGGCGAGAACACCAACGACGGCTTCGTATGGGTCCTGCCCGCGTCGTCGTCGGGGCTGGTCGCCAACGGCACCTGGACCTACGACGGGGCACGCCTCGGGGCACCGGTGGCCAACGCGCAGTTCGGGGCGGCGATCGACGAGTAGCGGAAGCTTCCAGGAGAGCTGGGGAGTCAGATGGTCGAGCGCGGGGATCCTGCGGCCCACACCGCACGATCCCCGCGCTCAGTCGTCGCTCGCTCTCGCCCGTGCCGCCCGGCCGCGGGTCCGTGCTGTTGGCCTCAGCTCAGATCGGCTGGTTCTGCTGTTCGATGTACTGCTTCACGGAGGACAGCGGGGCGCCTCCCGGGGATCCGGCGAAGTATGAGCCGGACCACAGGCGCTGTGCCCGCCAGTAGTGCCGGACCAGTTCGGGGTATTCCTGGCGGAGTCTGCGGGAGCTGACGCCCTTGAGGCTGTTGACCAGTTTCGACAGGGCCACCTTGGGTGGGAAGTTCACCAGGAGGTGGACGTGGTTGTTCGGCCTTCGCGCCGTCGACGAGCCAGCGGCCGTTCTCGGCCTGTGCCGGCACGTAGCCCTTGTCGGACAGGGTGGCTCGGAGCCGGCTCCATTCGGTGGTCCGCAACCGCACCCGCCCCGCGGAGATAGTGCATGCCGTGCGCCTGGTGGCGGAGGGCGACTCCCTGCTGTTCCCGGCGCGGTCCGGCAACTGGCCGCCGAGTACGGCAAGGGCTACGGGCAATCCGGCGGCCCGCACGGCGATGGACCGTGCCGCGCTGACCCAGCGCGAGGAAGAGGTGCTGCGGCTGATGGCACGTGGTCTGACGAACACCGAGATCGCCGCGCGGCTCATCGTCGGCACCGAAACGGTCAAGTCCCATGTCAACGCCGTCCTGGCGAAGTTGGGCGCGCGCGACCGCACACAAGCGGTCAACGCGGCGTACGAGTCCGGGTTCGTGTCCCCGGGATGAGCACCAAGCTCGCGCAAACATTTCGGCGACAGCCGAAGCGTGCTTGCCGCTGATACTCACCGTGCTACTTTCACGCCAAGAAAAGACGAAAGGGGTGGCATGAAGAATCATGTCGCGTACTTTTGTCCGTGACTTCGCCGCTATTGCTGGCGACAAAGAGTGATCCCCGTCCCCTTGCTCAACAGGGACAGGGAAGTAAATGTGGTCACTCAGCTGGAAATTCAGCCTTGAAAAGGGGGCAAAGTTCGTGAACTTTGGCAAAATCAAGAGAGCGGTCGTCGCGGCAACAATCGCCGCCGCAACCCTGGTGGGGGGCGGCTTCATCTCCGCCGCCCCGGCGCAAGCCGATGAGAGCCACTCCATCACAGGAGGAAAGTTCTTCTATGGCGACTACGGCGACGTCATAACCGTCTACGACACCAAGGCAGACGGATACTGGGTTATGGTCCAAGCGGTATCGGGCAGTGGCGGAGCATCTACTTGCATGGTCTCCAAGGCAGGGACGCACAGGAACTGCGACTGGAACCTCTCGGACAGCAAGACGTACACCTTCACCATATACATCGAAAAGGGCTACACCACGATCCGGAAGGCGTCCTACAGGATCCAGGGCTGACCGTAGCCCTCCCAGCTCCCTGAATCGGAGTAAAGGGAACGGCGGCGCGGCGCCTTCAGTTCAGGTGGCAAAGCCGTGCCGCCATTCCATCCCGCAGCTGCACAGCGTCGCGTTCAGTTTGCAGGCGGACCTCAGGTCACGGTGGTGGCGAGCACCGTCGGGGCAGCGTGACCCTTCCGGGCTTGTGCTCGAACGTATCCATCATGAGCCACTCGTCCAACTCAGGGTCGTAGAGGTTCTGGACACCGAATTGGAGCACCTGCCAGAACGTGTTCCGGTTCTGTTGGTCCACGTAGATGTCGCCGAGTGCGAGCGGGAACCGCAGGAACTTCCCCGGAGGCAGCTTCGGCAGGACGACACCGACCCTCCAGTGGTTCACGTGCCGATTCGGGTTCCGCTGCAGGATCTCCCGCCCGACGAACCGCGAGGTCTTGAGTCCCTCGTTCAACCGGCGCAGGTTGAAACCTGGGATCTTGGAGCATGGGTGCTCCCTCAGGTTGGGCCACTTGTAGGTCAGCGTGTAGAGCGTGTTCCGATAGATCAGGTTCGTGAACCAGATCGGGTACTGCGGGCCTCCCGCGATCATTTGGCTGTCGCCGTTCTTTCCCTGCCAGGTGAACGGGACCGTGATGCCCAGATCCCGGACGACCCACTTGCCCTTCCCGCGGAAATCACGCGGGAGTTGAGGTGGTGGTGGCGTGTGCGGGCCGGGCCGCTTCGCAGCCACGGTCTCGAATGCCGGCGTGGTCCCGGTCCGCGTTTCGGCGCCGGCCGGCGGCAGAGTCGCCGGGACGATGGCGATTGCTCCGACGAGAGCGGCCGCCGCAGCCGCCCGGCGTGTGAGTGTCCAACCCATGGTCTCCCTCGGCTGTCGCGTCGCGCGCCATCGCGACGCAGGGTCCGAACGCAGCGATGCTCCCCGGGTCGTCATCCGTGGAGGGCATACGTGTATCGAGTGGGACACTTCATATCAGATGGTAAGAGGGGTTGGCGCAAGGCGAGCCGCTCACCCCGGCACGTTCCCCGTTCCCTCCCCTGTACGGCGGAGCAGTTCTGGGGCTTCTGTCATCGTCGTCTCGTCGTGGCAGCCGGCCATGCGCGGGGGTAGGGCACTTGCAGCGTTTCCGCCGCGACCGGTGTGTGCTCGGCGGCTGCGTGCAGCCGTCCGTCGCGTTGGACGACGGCGCCGACGAGAGCCGGTTGGCGTCCATGCAGCAGGAGCAGGTTGGCGTCGGGAAACGGCCGGCGCTGCCAGGTCACCCAGGCCGGGAGCCCATCGGCGGCGTCACTCATCAGCAACCTCCTTCCGTGACCGCTGTGTCGGTGGCTCCGGTCAGCTCACGCAGATCAGCGTCTGCTGCCCGGTGGCGACGAGCTTCCGCTGATCGTCCTTGACGCCGAAGACCTCCAGCCTGCACACGGTCAGGGTGCGTCCAGGCTTCAGGACCGTCCCTACCGCCTCGATGTACTCGCCGACGGCGGGTGACAGGAGATTGACCTTGTACTCCACGGTGAGTACCGCCGTGTCCTCCGGGAAGAGAGTGAAGGCCGCGTAGCCTCCCGCGGTGTCGGCGATGGAGCTGGTGGCGCCGGCGTGGAAGTAGCCGTCCTGCTGGGTGACTTCGGGCCGGCTGGGCAGCACGATGCGCACGCACCCCGGTCCGATGTGGGATATGCGGGCTCCGAGATGGCCCATCAGCCCTTGCCGGTCGAAACTGTCCTGGATGCGCTTCTGCACCTCGGGACTCGCCTGTTCCTGCTGCGTGTGATCTTCCACGAGTTCTCCTTGGGCGGTCATCGCGGCCGGTGTCCCGCAGGCCAGGCGTTCCAGCAGGAAGAACCCGCCGATGGCGGTCATCATGGCACCGCTGGTGCGGGTGACGACACGTGTGGCTGCGGCCGGATCCTCAGGACGGTACGGGCCAGGAGGCCGACGGCCACATGGGGCGCGTGCCAGGTCGAGTCGGACTGTCCCGGAAGGCGGAGGCATCAAAGTCCCGCGGCCGCTCCGGCGCTTGGGAGATCTGTTCAGGGCTGACGGGGTCGTCTACTCTGTGGCTCGCTCGGACCCTCGGCGAAGCCTGGACCTGGTAGCCGGGGGCGGTCCATGGCCGGGATCGCCGGGCGGTCCGCTCGCATCAGGCGGCGGACGTCGCGGGGTGGACGCAGACGCACGGGGGAGGGGACGGTCGGCATGTCTCAACCAGGCCGTGGCCGCCCGGCAGTTCCGCCGGTCAGCGGGGGACAGCGACCGGGCTGGCCGACCACACCGCCGCCGCATCAGCCGCTCGGGCCCGGCGATCCGGCCGAGGTCGGTCCGTATCGGCTGGAGGCGGTCCTGGGCGCCGGCGGGATGGGCCGCGTCTATCTGGGGCACACGCCGGCCGGCAGCGAGGTGGCGGTCAAGCTCGTGCACCGTGAGTACGCGGGCGACCGATCGTTCCGCAAGCGTTTCGAGCAGGAGGTGGCCGCGGCCAGGCGGGTTCAGGGGCTCTACACCGTGCCCGTCGTCGATGCGGACCTGCGGGCCGACGAGCCCTGGCTGGCCACGGCGTACGTTCCCGGGCCGTCCCTTCAGCACGCCGTGGACGAGGGGGGTCCCCCCGGAGGAAGTCCGGGGGGAGATCCACTGCCGGTCGACGCGGCACTGGGGCTGATCGCCAGGGTGGCCGAAGCCCTGCAGTCCATCCACGCCGCCGGCGTGATCCACCGTGACCTCAAACCCTCCAACATCATCCTCACCGCCGAGGGACCCAAGGTCATCGACTTCGGTATCGCACGCGCCGCGGACGTCACCTCGGTGACCGGTACGGGGATGCGCGCGGGAACGCCCGCGTACATGGCCCCCGAATACATCAGAGGGCAGGACCTGACCGAAGCCGTCGACGTCTTCGCCCTCGGACTCGTCGCGCACTTCGCGGCCACCGGACGACTCGCCTTCGGCGGCGGAAGCAGCCACAGCGTCACCTACCGCATCCTCGAACAGGATCCCGACCTCGACGACTGCCCTGAGCCCCTCCGTACGGTCGCCGCCCGCTGCCTGGAGAAGGACCCTCAGCGGCGGCCCACCCCCGCCGAGGTCATCCGGCTCTGCCGCCGCAGCGTCCCGGCCCGGGCCACGGCGGAAGGCACCGTCGTCGACGTCCACTCAGCGCCGACTCAGCCCGGGTCTCAGCCCGTTGCCCCCGTCCCGTCAGGCCCGCCCGACGCCGTCGGACCGCCCGCGCCGCCTCCCACGAGGCAGGACCCGGCACAGGGGAAGCCGCGTCACCCGCCGAGCGCTTCCCCGCCGGGTCCGTACTCCCAGAATCCCCACGCGGCCCTCGGCGCCCTCGCTCAGGGAGGGGCAGGTGTACCCACCGGCTGGATCCTGCTCGGCAGCCTGCTCCTCGTGGCCGTCGCGATCGCGTTCTTCCTTCCCCTGTACGAGCCCGACCGGGGCTCGCCTCCCTGGCTCAAACCCACGACCACGCTCACCAGTCAGAGCGACTCGGTCAGCGACGTGGCGTTCAGCCCGGACGGCAAGACGCTCGCCGCCGGTGTCCAGCAGGGCATGGTGCGGCTGTGGGACGTAGCGGGGCGCAAACAGCGGGCCACCCTCACCCAGCACAACGAGGACGGCCGGGAACAAGTGCAGAGGATCTCCAGTGTGGCGTACAGCCCCGACGGCAAGATGCTCGCCGCCGTCGCCGGTGACGGCACGGTGGGACTGTGGGATGTGGCCGAGCGTCGGCAGATCGCCACCCTCACCGCGAGTTCCTCGCATCCGGTCAGAGACGTCGCGTTCAGTCCGGACGGCAAGCTCCTCGCCACCGGCGGCGAGGAGGGCAAGGTGCGGCTGTGGAACGCCCACAGCCGCAAGGACCGCGCGCTCGCCACCCTCGACCACGGCCTGCCGGTGTGGAGCGTCGCCTTCAGCCCGGACGGCCGGACGGTGGCCTCCGCGGCTTACGAACCCGACGGCGGTACGCAGCCCACGGCGAAACTGTGGGACGTGGCCGGCCACAAGGCACGCCACACCTTCCCCCACCCCAAGAGCGTCACGGGCGTGGCGTTCAGTGAGGACGGCCGGACCCTGGTCACTTCCAGTGCGGACGACAAGGTCAGACGGTGGGATGTGGCCGGCGGCCGCGAGGGGGACCCCCTCACCGCCGGGGGATTCACCTCGACCGATGAGGTGGCGTCCAGCCCGGACGGCAAGACACTCGCCACCGTTCACTGGCGTGAGGTGCGGCTGTGGGATCTGGTCGGCGGCGAACCACGCGCCGTCCTGACCGGGAACACGTCGGAGGTGCGGAACCTGGCCTTCAGCCCGGGGGGCCGGCTCCTCGCCACCGCGGCCGACGACGGCAAGGTGCGGCTGTGGAGAACCGCGAAGGCCAGGTGACCTCACTCGCACAGGACGGTGTCAGTGCTCGGCCGCTACCCGGATGATCGAGCGAACCTGGTCGATGATGTCCCGCCGATTCTGGAGGAACTCCGGATCGGTGATCGTTCCCGTGGCCGGGTCGGTGTTGCCCGAACCGAACTCGAGGACAGGGGTGTGCACATGGCCGCCCGGAATACTCAGACCGAGCCGGTCGCGCAGCAGCGTCGCACGGTAGGCGATCTCGTTGGACAGGTAGTCCCCGCCACCGCCCTTACGTGCGGTGGAGCCCTCGGTCGGACCACCCGGCCGCGTTACCGGCTCACTCTCACCCGCCGGGATCTCGACCACCTCTGTGTTGTCCTTCACCGGGAAGCGGCCCGTCGGGGCGGACACGATGTCCTGGTAGGGAAGCGTGGTGGTCGTCCACTGAGGCTGCGCAGTGCCGGCGGGCACGGGGATGGTCCCGGAGGCCGAGATGTTGTCGTTGTCGGGGAAAGTCCCCCGCCAGGCCCCGTTGTGGCGCTCGATGTCGAACCGGCCGGGCCGACCCTGACTGACCGTGGTGAACAGGTCCACCTTCGGCAAGTGAGGCCGCAGCGCCTGCTCGACCATGCCGCGGGTGAAGTCCGCCCAGCGTACGGGGAACATGGCCGTCTCGATCCTGACCCGACCGGCCTTGGTGCGCACCACGGTGCCGTCCAGTGCCAGCGCGCCGGCCCCGGACGGATTACTGATCCGAATGTCTTCATCCAGCGTGAACGGGTCGAAGCCCGTCACCAGCACCCGCTTCAGGCCCCTTTCCTTCCCGCCCGGGAATTCGATGGCGTCCTGACCACGCGAGCTGCGCTCCAGCCGGTCACTCAGTGCCGTTCGCTGGGAATCGGAGAGCTCGAAGCCAGGCCGCCACTGCCGCAGCGCCCCCGTCATCCCCAGCCGCGCCCAGTAC
>NZ_JBOHCV010000358.1:0-12097 GCF_050698815.1 Streptomyces sp. | reverse complement strand
CGGTGGGCGTCGGGCCGGAAGGCGCGCAGCCCGTCCCGTACGGCCGCCGGCGGTACGCCGTAGGCACGGGCGAGGGCGGCGGCGGCGAGCGCGTTGGCGATATTGTGCGGCGCCGCGGGGGTGATGTCGGTGACCTCGGCGAGTTCCTGTGCCTGCCGGTGCCGGTTCTCGACGAAGGCGCGGTCGACCAGGATGCCGTCCACGACGCCGAGTTCGGAGGGGCCGGGGCTGCCGAGTGTGAAGCCGACGGCACGGCAGCCCTCCTCGACGTCGGCCCGGCGGACGAGGCGTTCGGTGGCCGGATCGGCGCAGTTGTAGACGCAGGCGATCCGGTTGCCCTCGTAGACGCGGCCCTTGTCCGCGGCGTACGCGTCCATCGAACCGTGCCAGTCGAGGTGGTCGGGGGCGAGGTTGAGCACGACCGCGGAGTGCGCCCGTACGCTCGGCGCCCAGTGCAACTGGTAGCTGGACAGCTCGACGGCGAGCACGTCCGGGGGCTCCTCCGGCGGTTCCTCCGGGCAGACGACGTCGATCAGCGGAGTGCCGATATTGCCCACAGCGGGGGCACGCAGACCGGCCGCGCCGAGGATGGCGGAGAGCATCTGGACCGTGGTGGTCTTGCCGTTGGTGCCGGTGACGGCCAGCCAGGGCGCGGGAGCCCGGTCCGGCCGGGTGCCGGTGCCGCGCAGCCGCCATGCCAACTCCACGTCGCCCCACACGGGTACGTCCGCGGCGCGGGCGGCGGTGAAGAGCGGGCTCTGCGGCTTCCAGCCGGGTGATGTGACGATCAGATCGGTGCCCTTGGGCAGGCTCTCCGCGTCGCCGAGCCGTACGGAGACGCCTTCCGCCTCCAGTTCGGCGCGGCGCTCGCGGTGCGTCTCGCTCTCACCGCCGTCGACGACGACGACGTGGGCGCCGAGCCGGGTCAGGACGCGGGCGGCGCTGCTGCCGCTGACGCCGAGTCCGGCGACCGTCACGTGCCTGCCCGACACCGCCTCGGCGGCCACCGGCCCGGGGAGGGCGCTCACTTGCTCGCCGCCCACCCAGCGTAGAAGAGGCCGACACCGACGATGGCGCACATGCCCTGGATGATCCAGAAGCGGACCACGACCAGGACCTCCGACCACCCCTTCAACTCGAAGTGGTGTTGCAGGGGCGCCATTTTGAAGACCCGCTTGCCGGTGAGCCGGAAGGAACCGACCTGGATGACGACGGACATCGTGATGAGGACGAAGAGGCCGCCGAGGACGGCGAGCAGCAGTTCCGTACGGGAGCAGATCGCCAGTCCGGCGAGCGCGCCGCCCAGCGCGAGCGAACCCGTGTCCCCCATGAAGATCTTGGCGGGCGAGGTGTTCCACCACAGGAAGCCGAAGCAGGCGCCCATCAGCGCGGCGGCCACGACGGCGAGGTCGAGCGGATCGCGCACCTCGTAACACCCCGGACCCGCGGTGAAGGCGTTGGCGCAGGACTCCTGGTACTCCCAGACGCAGATGAAGACGTAGGCGCCGAAGACCATCACCGAGGCGCCGGTGGCGAGACCGTCGAGACCGTCGGTGAGGTTCACCCCGTTCGACATGGCCAGGATCATGAACAGCGCCCAGATCACGAAGATCACGGGCCCGATCGACCAGCCGAAGTCCTGGGTGAAGGAGAGTTTCGTGGAGGCGGGGGTGAGGCCGCGGAGGTTGGCGAAGTTCAGCGAGAGCACCGCGAAGGCGGTGCCGACGATCAGCTGTCCGGCCATCTTGGCCTTGGCCCGCAGGCCGAGGCTGCGCTGTTTGACGATCTTGATGTAATCGTCGAGGAAGCCGACCAGGCCCATGCCGGCGAAGAGGAAGAGCACCAGCACGCCGGAGAAACTGGGCTGACTGCCGGTCAGCAGTTTGGTGAGCGCGTAGGCGGCGACCGTGGCCAGGATGAAGGCGATGCCGCCCATCGTCGGGGTGCCGCGTTTGCTGTGGTGGTTCTGCGGCCCGTCGTCGCGGATGAACTGCCCGTACCCCTTGCGGGCCAGCAACTTGATCAGCAGCGGCGTCCCGACCAGGGACAGGAAGAGTCCGATGACTCCCGAGAAGAGGATCTGACTCATACCCATCGGGCGGCGACCTCGCCCTCGTTGTCGCCCGGGTCCGCTGCGGGCCCGGGTTTCAGCAGCGCGTCGGCGACGCGCTCCAGGCCGACCGAACGGGAAGCCTTCACCAGTACGACATCCCCCGGACGCAATTCACTCCGCAACAGGTCGACCGCCGCATCGGCGTCGGACACGTGCACCGACTCCTCACCCCACGAACCCTCGTTCTTGGCGCCCATGTCCAGCCAGACGGCCTCCCGGCCACCCACCGCCACGAGCTTGCTGACGTTGAGCCGGACGGCGAGCCGTCCCACCGCGTCGTGCTCGGCAAGCGAATCGTCACCGAGCTCGGCCATCTCACCGAGCACCGCCCACGTACGCCGCCCCCGCCCCATCGCGGCCAGCGCGCGGAGCGCGGCCCGGGTGGACTCGGGATTGGCGTTGTAGGCGTCGTTGACGACCGTGACGCCGTCGGCTCGCTCGGTGACCTCCATCCGCCAACGCGAGAGCGTGCTCGCGGCGGAGAGCTCGGTGGCGATATCCCCGGCGGGCATGCCCAGTTCGTGGGCGACGGCCGCCGCGGCAAGCGCGTTCGACACGTGGTGCTCACCGTACAGGCGCATGGTCACGTCACCGCACCCGGTGGGTGTGCGAAGCGTGAAAGAGGGCTGCCCGCGCTCGGTGAGCCGGACATTCTCGGCGCGTACGTCCGCGTCCGCGGCCTCGCCGAAGAGCAGCACCCGTGCCCGGGTACGCGCGGCCATGGCCCGTACGAGCGGGTCGTCGGCGTTGAGCACCGCGACGCCGCCGCCGTCGGCCGGATCTTCCGCCGGGGGAAGCGCCTCCACCAGCTCGCCCTTGGCCTCGGCGATCGCCTCGCGGCCGCCGAACTCGCCGATGTGGGCGGTGCCGACGTTCAGTACGACGCCGACGCGGGGCGGAGTGAGCTGCGCGAGGTAGCGGATGTGGCCCGTGCCGCGGGCGCCCATCTCCAGTACGAGGTGACGGGTGCCGGCGTCGGCGCGCAGCGCGGTCAGCGGCAGCCCGATCTCGTTGTTGAGCGACCCCGGCGTCCACACGGTGGGCCCGAGTCTCTCCAGCAGCTGCGCGATGAGGTCCTTGGTGCTGGTCTTGCCGGCGGAGCCGGTGAGCGCGACGACCTGGGTGCCCAGCCGCTCGACGGCATGCCGGGCGAGCGCGCCCAGGGCGCGGGTGACGTCGTCGACGACGACGGCGGGCACGCCGACGGGGCGGGTGGCGAGCACCGCCACGGCGCCCGCTTCGACGGCGCCGCGGGCGAAATCGTGTCCGTCGGAGCGTTCGCCGGCGAAGGCGGCGAAGAGGCTGCCGGCGGCCACTTCCCGTGAGTCGATGACGACAGGGCCGGTCACCTGGGCGTCCGGGTCCGGTATGTCGCTCTGCTGTCCGTTCACGACAGCGGCGAGCTCGGCGAGAGAGAGGGGGATCATCGGTCTCAGGCGTCTGTCCGGTGGGGAGCGGCACTCACTGATGACGCCGACGGGGGTGCCGGGGCCGCCTGCTGCGCTGTGGCCCCCGCGGCTGCCGTGGCGTCGGACTTCTGCTTGCGCCGGATGGCTTCGCGCAGCTCCCGCGTGTCGCTGAAGGGGCGTACCACCCCCGCGATGTCCTGGCCCTCCTCGTGCCCCTTGCCCAGCACGAGCACGGTGTCGCCGGGTTCGGCCCGGGTGACGGCGAGATCGATCGCCGCGGCCCGGTCCTCCTCGAGCAGTACGGTGCCGCGGTCGTAGGCGGGCACCTCGGCGGCGCCCGCGAGCATGGTGGCGAGGATCGCGAGAGGGTCTTCGGTGCGGGGGTTGTCGGAGGTCAGCACGGCGGTGTCGGACAGCCGTGCCAGCGCCGAACCCATCGCGACGCGTTTGTGCGGGTCGCGGTCGCCGCCACAGCCGAGCACGGCGTGCACCCGGCCGTCGGTGACCTTGCGGATGGCGTACAGGACGGACTCGACGGCGTCGGGCTTGTGCGCGTAGTCGACGATCGCGAGGTAGTCCTGGCCGGCGTCGACGCGCTCCAGCCGGCCGGGCACGCCGGGTACGGACGCGATGCCGTCGGCGGCGGTCTGCGGATCGATGCCCGCGGTGACCAGGGCGGTCAGCGCCGCGAGGGCGTTGGCGACGTTGAAGGGGCCCGCGATCGGAGCGGCGGCCCGTACCGACTCCTCCTTGGGCCCGAGCACGGTGAAGGTGGACCCCAGCGGGCCGACTTCGACGTCCTGGGCCCGCCAGTCGGCGTCCGGGTGCCCCTCGGCGGAGAAGGTGACGACCGGCACCTCTGCCTCGCCGACCAGGCGCTGCCCGTACTCGTCATCGATGTTGATCACCGCTGAGCGCGAGCGGGCACGCGTGAACAGCTGCCGCTTCGCCCGGAAGTAGTCCTCCATGTCGGGGTGGAAATCCAGGTGTTCGGGGCTGAGGTTGTTGAAGACGGCGATGTCGAAGACGCTGCCGTCGACCCTCCCCAGCACCAGTGCGTGGCTGGAGACCTCCATGGCGACGGCCGTGACGCCGCGCTCGCGCATCACCCCGAAGAGCGCCTGCAGGTCGGTCGCCTCGGGCGTGGTCCGCTCGGACTTCAGCCGCTCGTCGCCGATGCGGGACTCGACGGTGCCGATCAGCCCGGTCAGGCCGCCCGCCTTCTCGGCCGCCTTGCGCAGCCCGCCCTCCACCAGATACGCGGTGGTGGTCTTGCCCGAGGTGCCGGTGATGCCGATCTGCAGCAGGTCCTTGCCCGGCTCGCCGTAGATGGCGGCGGCCAGCGCGCCCATCCGGGCCCGCGGATCGGGCACCGTGAGTACCGGCAGCCCCGTGTCGGTGGAGCGCTGGGTGCCCGCGGGGTCGGTGAGCACGGCGACGGCACCGAGGCTGGCGGCCTGGGTCGCGAAGTCGGCGCCGTGGAAGCGGGCACCGGGGAGGGCGGCGTAGACGTCGCCGGGGCGCACCGCACGCGAGTCGTGGGTGATGCCGGTCGCGGCGGCCTGTTCCGTGCCCGCGGGGGCTTCGGTCCCCAGCTGCCGCGCCAGGTCCGCGAGCGGGACCGGCCGCACGTGCGAGGGCCTGGGCGGGCCCGGGCTGACCTCCCTCGTCGGCTCGGGGGCAGGCTCCGGAGCCCGCTTCCGGGAGCGGGCGGCCGGGCGGCCCCCTGCCGAGGGCGTGAGGGAATTCTGATCAGCTTGTGGCACGGCGGTGAGCGTACCGGGCGGGAGGCCCGCCCCGCGAAGCGAGGGGCTTCCCGGCACCGTGGCGTCCCGCTGGTTGTACGGATCCTGAGTGATCGTTCTCACGCGCCTGCGCCCCCTCAGTGGCTGGTGTTCTTTCCGGAGTCCTTGGAGCCCTTGGAGCCCTTGGAATCCGCCTTGACCGGGAGCGGATCGGACTTCGCGCCGGTGGGCGGGATCTGGAGGGACTTCAGGGCGAACTTCATGACCTTCTTGTAGACCGGTCCGCACACGTCGCTGCCGAAGTAGCTGCCCTTCTTGGGGTTCTGCACGGCGCAGTAGACCGTGACCCGCGGCTTGTCGGCGGGTGCGAAGCCCGCGAAGGACGAGGTGTACCCGTCGTAGCGGCCCGTCCTGGGGTCCACCCGGTTGGCCGTACCGGTCTTGCCCGCGACCCGGTAGCCGGGAATCTTCGCGGTGGTGCCGGTGCCCTCCATGTCGGCGACGACGGACTCCAGCATCCGGGCGAGCGTCCTCGCCGTCTTCTCGCTGACCACCCGGCGCTCGCCGGGCTTGGCCGCGGGGGTGTAGCGGCCGTCGGAGCCGGTGGTGCCGCGTACCAGCGAAGGCGTCGTCCGTACGCCGCCGTTGGCGATCGTGGAGTAGATCGAAGCGGCCTGTACGGCGTTGAGCGAGAGCCCTTGGCCGAAGGGGATCGTGTACTGCTGGGAGGCGCTCCAGTCGCCCGGCTTCGCCAGGAGGCCGTCGGTCGCGCCGGGCAGCCCGAGGCCGGTGGGCCTGCCGATGCCGAACGCGCGCAGATAGCGGTGGAGAACCTTGTTGGCCTCGTTCTGGGTGTCTCCCAGCTGCTCGGTGGCGAGGATGGTGCCGATGTTGCTGGACTTGGCCAGCACGCCGTTGAGGGTCAGGTGCCAGGTGTCGTGGTCGACGTCGTCGGCGAAGGCCCGGTCGGCGCGCTTGAGCCGGTTGGGCACGGTCACCTCGGTACGGGGCGTGGCCCTGCCCTCTTCCAGTACGGCGGCCATGGACATCACCTTGCTGGTGGAGCCGGGCTCGTAGGCGTCCTGCACGGCGGCGTTGCCGAGCGCCGCGGGGTCCGCGCGGGAGATGTCGTTGGGATCGAAGGCCGGGGCGTTGGCCATGGCGAGGAGTTCACCGGTGCGGGTGTCCTGGACGATCACATAGCCGCTGTCGGCGCGTGACTTGGTGATCTGCTCGCCGATGGCTTGCTGCGCCGCCCACTGGATGTCGCGGTCGAGGGTGAGCTGCACGCCGGCACCGGCACGGGCCGGCCGCTCGCGTTCGCCGGCGGTGGGGACCTGGCGGCCGCCGGACTGGGCGTAGGTGATCTTGCCGTCCCGGCCCGCGAGTTCCTTGTTCAGCCGGGCCTCGATGCCCGCGCCGCCCTTGCCCTCGGAGTTGACGAAGCCGAGGACGGAGGAGGCGAGTTCCTGGTTGGGGTAGATGCGCTTGGGGTGCTTCTCCCGGTAGATCCCCGCGAGTACGTCCGCGTCGTGCCCCTTGCCCGGACTCGTACCGGCCGGCTCGGAAGCCGCCGCGGCGACCTTGCTCTTCAGCTTCTTGACCCGCTCCCAGGTCCGCGGCGACTGCTGCCGGGCCAGCAGCACGTAGCGGGTGTCCTTCTTCGCCAGCTTCCGCGTCAGCTCCTGCTCGTCCTGGTGGAGCACGGGCGCGAGGAGGGCGGCCGCCCGCTCGGGCGCGTCCGAGATGCCGGTCTGCTTGCGCGAGAAGAGGTAGGGGTCGGCGGTCACGTCGTAGGCGTCGACCGTGGTGGCCAGCGCCGTGCCGTCCCGCGCGGAGATGGTGCCGCGCTCGGCGGCGAGCGGCACGGTGATGTAGCGGTTGACGGCAGCCTTGTCGGCGAACGCGCTGGCGTCGACGGCCTGCACCTGGAGCAGCCGTACCGTGAACGCCAGCACGACGAGAGTGAGACCGAACGCGATCAGCCGCAGCCGGGGCCTGGCCCGCGCGAGACGCAGCTCCCTGCCCTGTACGGGGACCGGGGTCCCCGGGCGGCCGGCGGAGCGCCGGGAAGACGCCGCCCGGGCGGTGGCCTTGGTCCGGCCGCCGCGGGGGTCCCGGCGGGCGTCAGGGCGGGCGTCACGGCGGGCATCGCCGCGCGGGTCGCGGGGGCGTCCGCTCACCGCTCCTCCTGCCGGGGGTGACCGGTGGCCGGCTGGGGACTGCCCCGTACGGTGCCGTCGTGGTCCAGGAAGGCGGGCGTGCCGCCGGGAACGAGACCCAGGCCGCGGGCGCGCTTCTCCAGCGCCCCCGGGGCGGAGTAGGCGTCGACCTCCTGCTGCAGCGCCTGCTGCTCGTCGGTCAGCTCATCGGTCTGCTTCTCCAGCTTGGAGAGCCGGAAGGAACCCTGGTTGACGGAGGCGTTGAGGAGCAGCAGCCCCAGCAGTCCGGCGCCCAGTATCAGCACGACCAGCATGACGAACGGGGCACGGGCCGCCGTCGAGGCGCCGGCCGGCACCAGACGGGCGAGCCTGGACAGCCGCTGCTGTGCACTCATGAGGTGTGCGCCTCCCTGATGCGCTCGGCACCGCGCAGCCGGGCAGGGGCGGCGCGGCGGTTCTCGGCGATCTCGTCCTCGGTGGGGAGTTCGGCACCTCGGGTCAGCAGCTTGAGCCGCGGCTGATACTGCTCGGGGACGACGGGCAGGCCGGGCGGCGCGGTGCCGGTGGCACCCGCGGTCAGCACCCGCTTGACGAGCCGGTCCTCCAGCGAGTGGTAGGAGAGCACAGCGATGCGTCCGCCCACCGCGAGCGCGTCGACGGCGGCCGGCACTGCCCTCTCCAGGGCGGCGAGTTCGCCGTTCACCTCGATCCGCAGGGCCTGGAAGGTGCGCTTGGCGGGGTTGCCGCCGGTGCGCTTGACCGCTTGCGGCAGCGCGTCCCGGATCAGCTCGACGAGCCTGGCGCTGTGGCTGAAGGGTTCCCTGGCCCGCTCCCGTACCACCGCCTCGACGATCCGCTTGGCCTGCTTCTCCTCGCCGTAGGCACGCAGCAGCCGCACCAGTTCGCCGGGCGGGTAGGTGTTGAGCACGTCGGCGGCGCTCTGCCCGCGCGTCTGGTCCATCCGCATGTCGAGGGGGGCGTCCTGGGCGTACGCGAAGCCGCGGTCGGCCTCGTCCAGCTGCATGGAGGAGACGCCGAGGTCGAAGAGGACGCCCTGCACGCGGGGGACGGCGAGCCGGTCGAGGACGTCGGGCAGTTCGTCGTAGACCGCGTGCACGAGGGTGGCGCGGTCGGCGTACGGGGCCAGCCGCTCGCCCGCGAGCCGGAGCGCCTCCCGGTCGCGGTCGAGCGCGATCAGCCGGGCCGCGGGAAAGGTGGCGAGCAGGGCTTCGCTGTGGCCGCCCAGGCCGAGGGTGCAGTCGACGACTGTCGCGCCGGGCTCGGCGAGGGAGGGGGCCAGCAGTTCCAGACAGCGCCGCAGCATCACCGGGTGGTGCCGGTCGCCGGCGGACCGGTCGTCGATGGGCTCCTCGCCGGCGGGCTGCTCTTCGGTGGTCATGCGCCCTTTCCTGCCCCTGTGCTGCTGTGCTGCCGCGTGCGACGGGGGAATACCGGGAATGAAGGCGCCGGACGGCCAGGAGGGGAGCGTCGCGCCTCCCGCTTCGCGTCACTTTAGTCCACTCGTCCGCCCGGTCAACAAGCGCCCGAGGCGCGTTGGGGCAGGTCGTGAGCGGATGTGGAGTGGCTCACAAAGCGGCGGGACGACCGATTCGTCCACCCCCTCGGGGGGCCGTCCTCGCACACGCGGTCTACCGTCATCCCCATGTCGACGCACCCTGGCCGGCAGCAGCCGAGCTCCGAGTCCCCCGCCTCCGCCTCCGCCCTCCGCGGCGCCGGTACCGTCACCGACCGTCTCGTGGAGGCGAACAGGCGCTATGCCGCGCACTTCACCGACCCGGGCATGGATGCCCGCCCGGTCCTCAACGTCGCCGTGGTCGCCTGCATGGACGCCCGGATCGACCTGCACGAGGTGCTGGGCCTCGAACTGGGCGACTGTCACACCATCCGTAACGCCGGCGGTGTGGTCACCGACGACATCATCCGCTCCCTGACCATCAGCCAGCGCGCCCTGGGCACCCGATCCGTCGTGCTCATCCATCACACCGGCTGCGGGATGCTCAGCCTGACCGAGGACTTCCGGTACGACCTGGAGCTCGAGGTGGGCCAGCGGCCGTCCTGGGCGGTGGAGGCTTTCCAGGACCTGGACCAGGACGTGCGCCAGTCGATGGAGCGGGTGCGTACGTCGCCGTTCCTGCCGCACACCGACGACGTGCGCGGCTTCGTCTTCGACGTGACGACGGGGCTGCTCCGGGAGATAGACCCGGGGACCGAGATCCCCCCGGAACAGTGACGCGGGGGCCCGTCGGCGTGAAGAATGCGTGTGCGGGCACCGGATGGACAACGGGATGAACGACGGGGATGGCCGAGGAGGCCTGGGTGACAACCTTTGACGAGCGAGCCGACCTCAGCGAGCTGAGTATGACGGCGGACCGGGTGCGCCGCTCGATGGAGTCCGTGATCGAGGGCAAGCCCGAGGTCGTACGGCTCTCGCTGACCGTGCTGCTCGCCGAGGGGCACCTCCTGATCGAGGACGTGCCGGGGGTGGGCAAGACCATGCTCGCCAAGGCGCTGGCGCGCTCCGTGGACTGCTCCGTCCGGCGCATCCAGTTCACACCCGACCTGCTGCCCTCCGACATCACCGGCGTGAGCGTCTACGACCAGCACCGGCAGGACTTCGAGTTCAAGCCCGGCGCGATCTTCGCGCAGATCGTGATCGGCGACGAGATCAACCGCGCCTCGCCCAAGACCCAGTCGGCGCTGCTGGAGTCGATGGAGGAGCGCCAGGTGACCATCGACGGGCACACCTACGAACTGCCCGCTCCCTTCATGGTCGTGGCCACCCAGAACCCGATCGAGATGGAGGGCACGTATCCCCTTCCCGAGGCCCAGCGCGACCGTTTCATGGTGCGGGTCTCCATCGGCTATCCGAGCCCGGCCGCCGAGCTGGAAATGCTCGACGTGCACGGCGGCGCCTCCCCGCTGGAGGACCTGCGGCCGGTGGCGCACGCCCACGAGATCGGCAAGCTGATCGACGCGGTGCGCCGCGTCCACGTGGCCGACCCGGTGCGGCGCTACGCGGTGGAACTGGTCGCGGCCACCCGCGCGCATCCGGAACTGCGGCTCGGCGCCTCCCCGCGCGCGACGCTGCACCTGCTGCGCGCGGCGCGGGCCGGGGCCGCGCTGGCAGGACGTGACTTCGTACTCCCGGACGACGTGCAGGCGCTGGCCGCGCCCGTACTGGCGCACCGGCTGCTGCCCACCGCGCAGGCCCAGCTGAACCGGCGGACCGCCGAACAGGTGGTCACCGAGATCCTCCAGCGGGTGGCCGTGCCGGCCGCTGCCACCGAGGGGACGCGCGCCCCCGCACCACCGGACGGCTACGGACAGCAGTCACCGCGGGGCTTCTGATGTCCGGGGGCCCCGGCCGGAGCGAAGCCCGCGCGGGCGAGTCGGGCCAGGGTGCCGCCGCCGAGGACCGGCGCAGCTCGTTGCGCACCGCACTCGGCGGCCTCACCACCAGGGGCCGCTCCTTCCTGGCCGCGGGGGTGGCCGCGGCGGTCTGCGCGTACGTGCTCGGCCAGTCCGACCTGCTGCGCGTCGGACTGCTGCTCGCGGTGCTCCCGCTGGTCTGTGTGCTGGTGCTGCACCGCACCCGCTATCGCGTGGCGGGTTCCCGCCGGCTGTTCCCCGCCCGGGTCCCGGTCCGGTCGGAGGCCCGCGTACATCTGCGCGTCGACAACGTCTCGCGGCTGCCGACCGGGCTGCTGATGCTGCAGGACCGGGTCCCGTACGTGCTCGGGCCACGCCCCCGCTTCGTACTGGACCGCGTCGAGCCGGGCGGCCGGCGTGAGGTGTCCTACCGGGTGCGCTCGGACCTGCGTGGCAGCTATCCGCTGGGGCCCTTGCAGCTTCGGCTGACCGACCCCTTCGGCATGTGCGAGCTGACCCGGGCCTTCAGCGCGTACGACACGCTCACCGTGGTGCCGCGGGTCGAGCCGCTGCCGCCGGTGGGTCTCTCCGGCGACACCACCGGCTACGGCGACGGGCGGCAGCGCTCGCTGGCCCTCGCCGGCGAGGACGACGTGATTCCGCGCGGCTACCGGCACGGTGACGATCTGCGGCGGGTCCACTGGCGCTCCACGGCCCGCTACGGCGAGCTGATGGTGCGCCGCGAGGAGCAGCCGCAGAAGGCGCGGTGCACGGTGCTGCTGGACACCCGCCGTACCGCGTACGCGGGTTCGGGCCCGGACTCCCCCTTCGAGTGGGCGGTCTCCGGCGCCGCGTCCGTCTGTCTGCACCTGCTGGAGCGGGGCTACGCGGTCCGCCTGCTGACCGACGCGGGCACCATGGTGCCCGGTCCGGAGGGCATCGGCTTCGCGGGTGACTCCTCGGACACGGCCGGACTGCTGCTGGACGCCCTCGCCCTGGTCGAGCACTCGGCGGAGGCGGGACTGTCCTTCGCGTACGACATGCTGCGCCGCGGCTCGGGCGGCCAGGAAGGTCTGCTGGTCGCCTTCCTCGGTGACCTGGACGAGGAGCAGGCGGTCACGGTGGGGCGGATGCGGCAGCGTACGAACAGGGCGGTGGCCTTCACCTCCACATTGGAGGCCGGGGGTGGGGACGAGGACGAGGACGCAGACGTGACCGTCGGCGCGGCCGTCGACGGCGCGGCGGTGGAGGGCGGTGCGGCGGAGGGCGGTGCGGCGG
>NZ_JBOHCV010000357.1:0-3879 GCF_050698815.1 Streptomyces sp. | reverse complement strand
GCCCAGCGGAAGACCGACACGCAGCGGCCGACCTCACCGCGGGCCCACTTCATGGGCTTGCCGTTCTCCGCCGAGATCAGGGTGGCGATCTCCTCGGCGCGCTCCTTGAGGCGGTCCACGACGTGGTCCAGGGCTGCTGCCCGTACGTGTGCGGGGGTCGCCGAGAACTCGTCGGCGACAGCGGCAGCGGCTGCCACGGCCTCTTCGACCTGGGCCGCACTGGGAAGGCTGATGCTCCCGACGAGCCGGCCGTCCCACGGCGAGGTGACATCGAGCGTGTCATCGCCGGTGGCCTCGCGGCCGGCGAGCCAGAACGAATGCGGGGAAGTCGCTGTCGTCACTGCTGGACCGCCCTTCCGGAAAGGAGTGGATGGTGATGAGTGGGAGGAGAGGCGTGACGAGTGCTGACCGGCGTTCAGTACCGGGCGTCACCCGTCGGCTCTCCCCTGACCACGGTAGGGCTTACGAAAGGGGGAGTTTCTTATCCGGCGTGGCAGATTTCGGCAGACGCTCACACCGTATTGGCACGGTCACTTCGGGTGCTTTCCCTGACCGGATGCGGCGTCGTGCACGGCGGCCCGCGGGGCCGTGCAGAGTGCGGCTAGCCCGTGGCCTTCAGTGCGAGCCACAGCTCCATCCGTACGTCCGGATCGTCGAGCGAGCGGCCGAGGATTTCCTCGACCCGGCGCATGCGGTAGCGCAGGGTGTGCCTGTGGACGCCCAGATCGGCCGCGGCGGCGTCCCACTGGCCGTGCCGGGAGAGCCAGGCGCGCAGCGAGGCGACGAGGTCGCCCCTGCCGTTCGCGTCGTGATCGCGGAGTGAGCGGAGCAAGCCGTCGGCGAAGGCGCGTACCGCATCGTCGGCGAGCAGGGGCAGCACCGAACCCGCCGCGACGTCCTCGTGCTCGACCAGCGGGGTGCCGCGGCGCCGGGCCACCGAGAGCGCCTGGTCGGCCTGCTTGAAGGCGACGGTGGCCGCCGAGGGACCTGACGGTGCGGAGACGCCGATGACGAAGGCGTCCTCCGGTGCGGAAGCCGAGCCGTTGGACTGCGCACCGCCACCGCCACCGGAACCGGTGGCTTCCACAGCATTCGCCCACGACGCCGCGTACTGGGCGCAGGCGGTGACCGCCGCTCCGCCGTCGGAGGCGAGCACGACGAGGCGGCTGCCGTCGGGCACGACGAGCACAGCCTCGCCGCTGCGGGCGGCAGCCGTCTCGATGAGGTCGGCGAGCTGGTCGATGGGGCCGGGCAGTTCGTCGGAGATGCCCTCCGGTGCGGGTACGGGCATCGCCGAGTTCTCGGTGACGGTGACGACGGGGAGGTTGCCCCCGGCCGCCGAGGACGCTCCCCCTGCACCGTCGGCTCTCGCACCCGCGGAAGCGTTCACACTCCCGCGGACGCGGGAGTTGGAGCCGGAGGCGGGCTCCGCGACGAGCACGCGCATGGGCGCGTCCAGCAGCCCGCCGTACAGCCGTCCGGCCACCGCGCGGGCGTGGTCGGGTTCGCCGGAGAGCAGCATGCGCATCACCGCGGCGCCCAGGCGCTGTTCGGCTTCCTGGAGGGCCCGCGAACGCTCCATCGTGAGGGTCAGCAGCGCGATCGCGGAGTGCACCGCGTAACGCTCGGCGGTGCCCAGTGGTGCGGCTGTCCCCACCGCGAGCACCGCCTTGGCGCGACGGCCGCTGCCCACCGACTGCAGCTCGACGCGGTCGTCGCCCTCCGCGCCGCTGACCACGGCGCTCGCGGGCGCGGGTCTGTCGCGGAGGCGTTCGGCGTCGCTGACGAAGCGGGCGGCGCGGCGCACCGCCCAGGCCGGTGCGGTGGCCACCACGGCGCCCGAGGCGTCGTAGAGCGCCGCCCAACCGTCCACCTCCGAGGCCAGTTTGGTGAGCAGCGCCGCGGGGCCCTCCTGGGAGAGCGCTGCCCGGGTCATCTCCCGCTGGGCGTCGAAGCCCGCGGTGACGGCACGGTATTGCTCGGCGGCTATGGCGGCGGAGACGGCTTTGCTGATGGCGATGAAGGGCGTACGTCTTGGCACTTCGAGCAGCGGGAGGTCCGCCGCCCGGCACGCCTCCACAAGCGCTTCCGGCACCTTCTCGTAGTTGACCCCCGCGGCGAAGCCGAGGCCCACCACGCCCTTGCCGGCGAGCCGCCGCACGTAGTCGCGCATGCCCGCGGGGTCCTCGGCGTCCAGCTTCAGCGCGGTGAGGAGCAGGAGCTCGCCACCCTCCAGATACGGTGTGGGGTCGGCCAGTTCACTGGCGTGAGCCCACCTCACCGGGGTGTCCAGCCGGTCCTGGCCCGCGAGTACGGCGAGCCGGAGCGCGGAGTGCTGTACGAGCGAGGCAAGAGTCGGTGGCATAACAAGGCTCACCGTACAGCCGCACAGCTCATTTCGGTCATTCCCCCAGTGGTTCCACCAGTGACTCCCCCGGTCATCCCCCGGGTCACTCCCCCAGCTTCGCCAGGATCGGCGGGGTGCGTTCGCCCCGCACGGTCGTCAGGGACAACACGGCGTGCCCGGGGGGAAGCTCGTTCGCGAGGTCGGAGGGCGACCAGCGTGCCCGCTGGACGGTGCGTACGGTGACGGACTCGGCGGTGACATGTCTGCCGGTGGCCAGCCGGCGCACGGCGTGCATGACCCGGGTGACGGGCTCGTCGGAGACGAGCTGACGGTTGGTGACATCACGGGTCTGCACCCACTCCGTGCCCCACACCTCCGCGAAGTGCTCCGCGTCCCACGGCGTCACCCCGGCGCACACCATCCGGCAGCCGACCGAGCCCAGCAGCGATCCGCGCAGCGGCGCGGGCACCTCGTCCAGGGCGCGGAGGGTGAGCAGCACGCCCGCGTGCGCCGACCGGACGCGCTGCAGCGCGCGCAGCGACTGCGGGGTGACGGTCTGGGCGGCGTCGTCGAGTACCAGTCCGGCGAAGAGGGACTGGTCCTCGCGGGCGGCCGCGCACTCGGCGAACTGCGCCAGCACGAGGCGCGCGAGGATGCGCGACGCCTCGGCGTGCCCGCGCTCGGGCAGGTCGATGCGCACCCGCAGCGGGTGTTCCAGTGCGCGGAGCGAGAACGGCCGGTGGCCCTCGCCGGACGGGCCGCCGCTCCCCCCGGCGCCTCCGGGGCCCTCGGCGCCCTCTGCGCCCTCGGGGACGAAGAAGCCGGCGAAGGCGGGCCGGTCCAGCAGGGCGATGCGGTCCGCGAGCAGGGCGGCAGCGTCGCCGGCGTGGCCCGACTGGCGCTCGTAGGCGTCGAGTTCACGCAGCTGGGCGCCGAGACCGGCCTCCGCCAGCGCGGTGCGCAGCCCGCCGAGTGCGGACGGCGATCCGTCCAGCAGCTCGCGCAGGTCCGGTACGGCGGGAAAGTGGCCGTGTACGGCACGGAAGGGGCCGATGAGCTGGGCCAGTGAGGTGGCGGCACGGCGGCTGTCGCCGCCGGGGTGGGCTGCCGTCAGGTCGCCGACGAGCGCTTCGGCGAGCATGCCCGCCGCTTCGTCGGGGTCGTCCGTACCGCCGTAGAGGTCGAGGTCGTGCGCGGAGTCGCGGTGCCCGATCCGGACGACCGCGTCGAAGGACTCGTCCGGCGCCAGCCGCGCGCCGTGCGCGGTCACCGCGACGACCGCGGCCTGCCCGGCGAGCGCCTGCAGGCACAGCGATTCCACGACAGGGCGCACCAGGCGTGTGGTCTTGCCGGAACCGGCCGGTCCGACGGCCAGCGCCGAGGTGCCCAGCAGAGCGGGTTCAAGGGCGAGCCCGGCGCCGCGGTAGTGGTGCGGATTGCGTTCGATGTCGGCGGCGGTGCCGATCCGGACCTGGCGCAGACGCAGGTCGTGGCGGGCGGCGCGGAGGGGCAGGTCGCGGCGCCCCGAGGGG
>NZ_JBOHCV010000356.1:0-3338 GCF_050698815.1 Streptomyces sp. | reverse complement strand
AAGGCCGTGTTCCTGTACCCGATGAACGCGCTCGCCACCGACCAGGCGCAGCGCATCAACGGGCTGCTCACCGAGTACGAATCGGAATTGGGCAGGGTGCGGGCCGGGCTCTACATCGGTGACCGGGCGGCCACCCGGTACCGGCGGGTGTTCACCGACCGGTCCGACATGCAGGTGACGCCGCCGGACATCCTCATCACCAACTACAAGATGCTGGACCTGCTCCTCCAGCGCTCCGCCGACGCCCCGCTGTGGGCGGACGCCGACATCCGCTACGTGGTGGTCGACGAGTTCCACACCTACGACGGCGCGCAGGGCACCGACGTGGCGATGCTGCTCCGCCGGCTCGCCTCCGCCGTCGGTGCCTCGGAGCCGGGCAGCCCGCTGGGCCGCATCTGCCCGGTCGCCACGTCGGCGACCCTCGCCACCGGCACGGACGCCGACGAGGTGCGGCAACTGCTCGACGTGGCGACCCAGGTGTTCGGCACCGAGTTCCCCTCCGACGCGATCGTCGGCGAACAGCGGCAGACCGTCGACGCGTTCGTGCCGCGCGGCGACTTCGACCCGCTGGTGCCGATCCCGACCCCGGACGAACTGGCCGCTCTGCCCGATCCGACCCTCGGCGACGAGGAGTTCGCCGCGCTCACCGAGGCCGTCACCGGTGGCCGGGACACCGACCCGCACGCCCTCGGCCGGGTCCTGAAGCGGCATCCCCTGACCTCGGCCGTGCTGCACGCCTTGGACGGGCAGGTGCGTTCCGTGCCCGAGGTGCTCGACCTGATGTGGCGCAGCGGCGCACAGTCCTGGGGGCGCACCATCACGCTGCGGCCCGAGGTGGCGGCGACGGCGCTCGCCCGCCTCGTCGCGCTGCTCTCGGTGGCCCGTGCCCCGGAGTCCACGCCTGCCCAGCCGCGCCCCTTCGTACAGGTCGAGGTGCACCAGTGGGCGCGGTCCGTCTCCCGCCTCGTCCGCGGTGTGCTGCCGTGGCCGAAGGCCGAGTTCCAGTGGGACACGGCCGGCACACCGGAGACGTCCGAGGACGGGGCCGCGCGCACCGCGCCGGTGACCACGGCGACGGCCGGGCAGAACGCGAACCTCTTTCTGCCCGCGGTGTACTGCCGTGACTGCGGCCGCTCCGGATGGGCCGTCTTCACCCCGGAGTCCGACGACCTGGACGTCGAGGTCGACACGCACAAGATCCGGCGGGCGTCGGTGAGCCAGGACAAGATGCGGGTCCGCAACCTGATCGCCGCCACCGACGGTGAGGCGAAGGAGGGTTCCGGGGCCGCGCCCATGGACGGTGCGGGCCGCGCCGCCGGACGTGCCGACGCGAACGCGCTGAACGTGACCGGGGCCGGACAGCTCCGCGTCCTGGACGGTCCCAAGCGCAGGCTGCGGCTGCCCGACCCCGTCGCGGACTACGACCCGGAGACCGGCATCCCCCGGCTGGCCGGCTCAGACTCCGCGTTCGTCCTGGTGTTCCTGGGGGAGACCGCGACCACCGCCGCCGAGGAGGACTGGTGCCCGGCCTGCGGCTCGCGCAACACGATCCGCTTCCTCGGCACCGGCGCCGCCGCCCTCGCCGCCGCCTCCGTCACCCAGCTGTTCACCGGCGGGGAGCTCGACAAGGAGCAGGGCGAGACGAAGACGCTGATGTTCAACGACTCGGTGCAGGACGCCGCGCACCGGGCCGGGTTCGTGGCGAGCCGTTCGTACACCTTCTCGCTGCGCGCCCTCTTCGAGAGCCACCTGTCGGCGGAGGCTCCGACCGCGCTGCACGACCTGATCGCCGACGTGGTGGCCGCCACCACCGACCGTTGGACCCTCGCCGCCGTCGTCCCCACCGACCTGCACGACGTGAAGGGCGTCAAGCGGCTGCTGTCCGGCCAGGGCCGGGGCGGGGACCACAAGACCTGGGAGCTGATCGGGGAGCGCTTCGCGTTCGAGGCGCTGATGGAGTTCGGGTTCCGGTCCCGCAACGGCCGGACCCTGGAACTCACCCGGACCGCCGCCGCCCAGGTGCGGATAGCCGACCCGGCCGCCGCCGTCGGCCTGGTGCGGGCCGCGCACACCGCGCCGTACGGAAAGGGCGGGCAACTGCCCGTCCCCGACGCGCTCGACGACGCGCAGTACCTCGGCTTCCTGCGGATCTTCCTGGAACGGCTGCGGACCCGGGGCGCCATCGGCCACCGCTGGCTGGCGGGATATCTGAAGGAGGCCGGCACCAGCCGGTACTTCATCTGGGGCAAGCGGCCCCCCGGCATGCGGGCCTTCCCCAAGGGCATCGCCGCCCCCGTGTTCCTGCTGAGCGCGCCGAAGTCGAGGAGCGAGTTCGACTTCGCCACCGGGCGGCTCTCCTGGTACGAGCGATGGGCCCAGCGCAGCCTCGGGCTGCCGCGCGAACAGGCCGCCGAGTTCTGGTCCCGGCTGCTGCCCGAACTCGTCGCCGCCGGACTGCTGGCCGTGCGCACTCCGGAGGACGGCAGCCTGCGGATCTACGGGCTCCAGCCCGGCGCCGTCGACGTGCAGCTCCTGAAGGACGGCGAGGTCAACCAGGCGTTCGTCCGCTGCCCCTCCTGCTTCTGGGAACAGACCGTCCACCCCGACCTACTGCCCCAGTGGGACGGCCAGAAGTGCCCCGCCTACCGCTGCCGCACCGGCCGCCTCGTCGCCGGAACCCGGCCGGACGGACTCGGCCTGCACCAGCGCGACCGGGACTACCGCGAGGACTACTACCGCAGGCTCTACCGCAAGGCCGGCACGTACCAGGTCGTCACCGCCGAGCACACCGGCATGCTCACCCGGCCGGAGCGCGAACGGGTGGAGGCGGCGTTCCGCGAGGGCAACGGGTTCAAGGACCCCAACGTGCTCTCCTGCACCCCCACTCTGGAGCTGGGCATCGACATCGGCGACCTGTCGGCCGTCGTGCTAGCGGCGCTGCCCCGCCGCGCCGCCAACTACGCCCAGCAGGTCGGCCGCGCCGGCCGGCGCACCGGCAACGCCTTCCTCCTCACCATCCCCGACCGCAGTCGCCGCGACCTGTACTACCTCGACCAGCCCCGCGAGATGATCGCCGGGCAGATCGTGCCACCGGGAAGCCACCTGTCGGCCATCGAGATCCTTCGCCGCCAGTACCTCGCCCACCTCCTCGACCTCGCCGCGCAGGGCCGGCTGAAGCGCGCCGACGGGCAGCCGCTCGCCGCGATCCCGCGCGACGCGCCTGCCCTGTTCGGCCCCTCCGGGTACCTCACCGACCTCGTCGGGGCCGGGCTCAGCGGCGCCGACGGACTCGTCGAGACGTTCCTCGGCCTCTTCCCCACCGGCGTCAGCCCCAAGGC
>NZ_JBOHCV010000355.1:0-1859 GCF_050698815.1 Streptomyces sp. | reverse complement strand
GCCGCGCGGCGGGTACCGGCTGGCGGTCGGCCGGGCAGCCGGACGCGACACGGTCGCGCTCGAAGGCGCCGACGGGGCGGGCCTGTTCCACGCTGTGCAGACGCTGCGCCGGCTGGTCACCCGTGGGGCCGGCTCGAAGGAGGGGGGCGGCGCACGCGGCTTCGCGGGCGTGACCGTACGCGACTGGCCGACCGCCGCCGTACGGGGAATCACCGAAGGCTTCTACGGGGGCTCCTGGTCTCAGCGGGAACGGCTGGCACAGCTGGACTTCCTGGGCCGCACCAAGCAGAACCGCTACCTCTACGCCCCCGGCGACGACCCGTACCGGCAGTCCGCCCGCTGGCGCGACCCCTATCCGGCCGCCCAGCGCGCCGACTTCCGTGCCCTGGCGGAGCGTGCGCGGCGCAATCACGTGACGCTCGGCTGGGCCGTCTCCCCCGGCCAGGGCCTGTGCTTCTCGTCCGCCGACGACCGCAAGGCGCTGCTGCGCAAGGTGGACGCGATGCGGGCACTGGGCTTCGACGCGTTCCAACTGCGCTTCGAGGACGTCAGCTACAGCGAATGGCACTGCGACGCCGACGCCCGCGCTTACGGTTCGGGACCGGAGGCCGCCGCCCGGGCACACGCCGAGCTGGCCAACGTGGTCGCCGGTCATCTGGCCGAACGGCATCCGGACCTCGAGCCGCTGTCCGTCATGCCGACCGAGTTCTACCAGGACGGCACCACCGCGTACCGCACGGCACTCGCCGAGAAGCTGGCCCACGGGGTGCAGGTCGCCTGGACCGGGGTCGGCGTCGTGCCGCGCACCATCACCGGCGGTGAACTGGCCGCGGCACGCGCCGCTTTCCACCAGCATCCACTGGTGACGATGGACAACTATCCCGTCAACGACTACGCGCAGGACCGGATCTTCCTCGGCCCCTACCGCGGCCGGGAGCCCGCCGTGGCCGCGGGTTCGGCGGCCCTGCTCGCCAACGCGATGAAGCAGCCCACCGCTTCCCGCATCCCCCTCTTCACCGCCGCGGACTACGCCTGGAACCCCCGCGGTTACCGCCCGCAGGAGTCCTGGCGGGCGGCCATCGACGAGGTGGCGGCAGACGGACCGGGACATGCGGACGCGGGCGCGGGCGGAGACGGGGACGGAGCCGGGGGCGGGGGCGCCGAGGAGGCGCGCGAGGCGGTGCACGCGCTCGCCGCGAACGACGCCTCCTCGCTGCTCGGCGGCAGGGAGTCGGCGTATCTGCGGCCGCTGCTGGCGGACTTCTGGGCGGCGTACGAGGACAGCAGCGGCACAGCGGAATCGGACGAGAAGGACAGCCCCGGCCTCAGCGCGGCCGAGCGGCGGCTGCGGAGCGCGGCGGACCGGCTGCGCGACGCGTTCCGGACGATGCGCACCGCACCGGAGCGGGTCCCGGACGGGCTCGGCCGTGAAGTGCGGCCCTGGCTGGCGGCGTTGGCCCGGCACGGCGAGGAGGGTGAACAGGCCGTGCGGATGCTGACCGCGCAGGCACGCGGGGACGGCGCCGAGGCGTGGGACGCGCGGCTGGCGGTGCAGCGGCTGCGCGCCCGTACGGCGGACCGGTCGGCGACGGTCGGGAAGGGCGTGCTGCCGGCCTTCGTCAAGCGGGCGCTGGAGACCTCCGACAGCTGGACCGGCGTACGCCGTGAGGCGTTCGGCGACCACACCGTGCGGGGCGGCCCCACCGCGCGCCCCGGTTCACCGGCCGACGCGGCCGTCGACGGCGACCCACGCACCGCCTACCGGGCGGAAGCCGCCCCGGCGACCGGGTACTTCGCGCCGGCCAGCCCGCTGCCCGGCGCGTCACTGCCGGGCGGGCTGGGCCCGGACAGCCCTCCGG
>NZ_JBOHCV010000354.1:0-7972 GCF_050698815.1 Streptomyces sp. | reverse complement strand
CGGGTGGGTCGAGGCCTGCCGGGGAGGCTGCCACCACGGTGGGTGGCCCGGCGCGCGCCGGCGCGGGAGCGTCACCACGGCCGGAGGAGCGCTCACCCGTCTCGGGAGACATTAGGGGCGCCGTCGGCGCCGGCCTTCCCGCGTCCAGGCCGTCATCGCCCTCGGCGAGCAGCGCCGCCGCGCGCTCACCGAGCCCGGCCGGCAGATCACCCGGAGCAGACGGGCCGGGCGGAGCAGGCCGGCCGGAACGGGACGCGGAGCGCCGTCGGGAGAAGCGACCGCCCCGGTGGGGCGTGAGGGATCGGGGCCCACGGGGCGGGCGCGTGGGACGGGGGCGACGGCGGAGGCCGGATCGAGTGCTCATGCCGACCGACGGTAGGCAGAACCGTACGCGCTAGGTGATCTTGGTCAATTGCCGGGGAGAACTCGCCGGTTGTGGACAACCCCGTCACTCACCTCAGCGACACCACGGCGCCGAGCAGCCCCGGGCCGGTGTGTGCGCCGATCACCGCGCCGACCTCGCTCACATGCAGCTCGCCCAGCCCCGGCACCCGTTCACGCAGGCGCTGCGCGAGCTGATCGGCACGTTCCTGCGCCGCGAGATGGTGGACGGCGATGTCGACGGATGCCTTGCCCGACTTCTCGACCACGATCTCCTCCAGGCGCGCGATCGCCTTGGACGCCGTCCGCACCTTCTCCAGCATCGCGATCCGGCCGTCCGCCAGCTCCAGCAGCGGCTTGACGGCGAGAGCCGAGCCGAACAGCGCCTGTGCCGCTCCGATCCGGCCGCCCCGGCGCAGATAGTCGAGTGTGTCGACGTAGAAGTAGGCGAAGGTCCCCTCGGCCCGCTTCTCGGCCGCGGCCACGGCGTCGTCCAGCGTGCCCCCCGCTTCCGCCGCCTCCGCCGCCGCCAGTGCGCAGAAGCCCAGCGCCATGGCGACGACCCCGGTGTCCACGACGCGTACCGGGACGGGGGCGTCGCGGGCCGCGAGCACCGCCGCGTCGTAGGTCCCCGAGATCTCCCCCGACAGGTGCAGCGAGACGATCCCCTCCGCTCCGGCTGCCGCCGCCGCGCGGTACGTCTCCGCGAAGACCGCCGGACTCGGCCGCGAGGTGGTGACGGCGCGCCGCTCACACAGGGCTTCCGCGAGCGAACGCGCGGAGATCTCGCTGCCTTCTTCGAGCGCCTGGTCGCCGACCACCACGATCAGCGGCACGACGTCGATGCGGTGTCGTGCCAGAGTCGCCTGCGGCAGGTAAGCCGTGGAATCCGTGACGATCGCTACGTCGGGGGCAGCCCCGCCGGCCATGCTGCGGGACGTGGTGCTGCGGGACATGAAGTGAGGCTACCGCCGTCTCAGGAGGCGCTTCGCGGACGGCCCTTGTCCAGCCGGGGGGCCTCGGCCGGCTGCGGGGCGCTGTCCAGCCCGGGGGCGCTGTCCGCGCCCTGCCAGTGCCGCAGCGCGCCCGACTCGATCTCGATCTGCCGGCGCAGCGCGCCCAGCCCCTCCACGTCGTACTGCCGCGCACGGTCCTGCGCCGCGAAACGCAGCGAGTCCGCCGACTCCGTGATACGTGCGACGCGCTCACGCACCTCGGGGAGCCGCTCGGCGGTGCGCGCCTTGTCGGGCTCCCGTTCCATCAGCAGCCGCAGCTCGACGTCGAGTTGCCGTGCGTGGTCGTGCAGCCGGTCGAGCAGGCCGATGGCCTCGCGCAGCGACGGGTCCCTGGTCGCGTCCGCCTCCAGGGCGCGGCGGGTGCCGTCGATGGAGGAGCGCAGCTCCAGCCGCTTGCGTGCCAGCTCGCCGACCGGGCCCGGCTGGGCACTCCTCGCCCGCAGCGTGGTCTCCTCGACGGTCCGGCGGACCTGACTGCCGGTCCGCTCGACGCCGCGCCCCACGGCCCGTACGACACGCACCGCGGCGATGACGCCGAACGTCACGGAGAGTACGAAGAGCAGCGCCACCACGCCGATGACGAATTCCACGAGCACGCTCCTTCGTCCGTGGGCACGCAAGCACGCATGCCTGCCTGTGCGGTTCTCAGTCCAGCGTAAACGGACAGGGCCGGTGCCGGGTTCCGGCCGGACCCGGACCGGACCCCTAGGGGTCCGGTCGGGGGTCTGGCCGGGGTCTGGCCGGGGCCGGGCAGCGCTACGCCGGGACGACGTTGACCAGCTTCGGCGCCCGTACGATCACCTTACGGATGCCCGCACCGCCCAGCGCTCCGACGATCGCCGGCTCGGCCAGTGCCTGCGCCTCCAGGTCGGCGTCCGAGATCGAGGGCGAGACCTCCAGACGGGCCTTGACCTTGCCCTTCACCTGCACCACGCAGGTCACGGTCTCGTCCACCACGTACGCCGGGTCGGCGACCGGGAAGTCGTGGTGCACGATGCTCTCTTCGTGCCCCAGCCTCCGCCACAGCTCCTCGGCGATGTGCGGGGCCAGCGGCGCGATCAGCAGCAGCATCCGCTCGGCGATCGAGCGGGGTACCTCGCGCACCTTGGTGACGTGGTTGTTCAGCTCGGTGATCTTCGCGATGGCCGTGTTGAAGCGCAGCGCGTCCAGGTCCTTGGTGACGCCGTCGATGGCCTTGTGCAGCGCGCGCAGCGTGTCCTCGTCCGGTTCGGCGTCGACGACGGTGACCTCGCCGGTCGCCTCGTCCACCATGTTGCGCCACAGCCGCTGCAGCAGCCGGAACTGGCCCACGACCGCGCGGGCGTCCCAGGGACGCGAGACGTCCAGCGGACCCATCGCCATCTCGTACAGCCGCAGCGTGTCCGCGCCGTACTCCGCGCACATCTCGTCCGGGGTGACGGCGTTCTTCAGTGACTTGCCCATCTTGCCCAGCACCCGGCTGACCTGCGCGCCCTGGTGGAAGTAGGCTCCGTCCACCTCCTCGACCTCGGCGGCCGGCACGGCGATGCCGCGGCTGTCGCGGTAGACGAACGCCTGGATCATGCCCTGGTTGTACAGCTTGTGGAACGGTTCGACCGAGGAGACGTGCCCCAGGTCGTGCAGCACCTTCGACCAGAAGCGCGCGTACAGCAGGTGCAGCACGGCGTGTTCGGCGCCGCCCACGTACAGGTCGACGCCGCCGCTCGGCTGCCCCTCGCGAGGGCCCATCCAGTAGCGCTCGATCTCCGGGTCGACCAGTCGCTCGCTGTTGTGCGGGTCCAGGTAGCGCAGCTCGTACCAGCAGGAACCAGCCCAGTTGGGCATGGTGTTGGTCTCCCTGCGGAACCGGCGCGGGCCCTTGCCGTCGCCCAGGTCCAGGGTGACGTTCACCCAGTCCTCGTTACGGGACAGCGGGGTCTCCGGCACGGTGTCGGCGTCGTCGGGCTCGAAGGTGCGCGGTGAGTAGTCCTCGACCTCGGGCAGTTGCAGGGGCAGCATCGACTCGGGCAGGGCGTGCGCGACGCCGTCCTCGTCGTAGACGACCGGGAAGGGTTCGCCCCAGTAGCGCTGCCGGCTGAACAGCCAGTCGCGCAGCCGGTAGTTGACGGTGCCCTCGCCGATGCCGCGGCCCGCCAGCCAGGCCGTGATCTCCGCCTTGGCCTCGACCACGCCCAGCCCGTCCAGGGTGACGTCGCCGGCCGAGGAGTTGACGATCTTCGCGTCGTACGACACGAAGGCGTCGTCCCACGCGGCCGTGTCCGTGCCCCGGTCGTCCGCCGGCTCCACGACGCACCGCATCGGCAGTTCGAAGGCGCGCGCGAAGGCGAAGTCGCGGTGGTCGTGCGCGGGTACGGCCATGATGGCGCCGGTGCCGTAGCCCATCAGTACGTAGTCGGCGATGAAGACCGGAACCTGTTCGCCGCTGGCCGGGTTGGTGGCATACGCGCCGGTGAAGACTCCGGTCTTGTCCTTCGCCTCGGCCTGACGTTCGACGTCCGACTTGGCGGCCGCCTGCGCACGGTAGGCGGCGACGGCCGCGGCCGGGTCGGCATGGCCGCCGGTCCACACTCCGTGGGTGCCCGCCGGCCACTGAACCGGCACGACGCTGTCGACCAGCGGGTGTTCGGGGGCCAGCACCATGTAGGTGGCGCCGAACACGGTGTCCTGACGGGTGGTGAAGACCTCGATCTTCCCGTCGCCCAGCGGGAAGTCGATACGGGCGCCCTCGCTCCGGCCGATCCAGTTGCGCTGCTGCAGCTTGATCGCCTCGGGCCAGTCCAGTCCGTCCAGATCCGACAGCAGCCGGTCGGCGTAGGCGGTGATCCGCATGTTCCACTGGCGCAGCTCGGCCTTGAAGACGGGGTAGTTGCCCCGCTCGGAGCGGCCCTCCGCGGTGACCTCCTCGTTGGCCAGCACGGTGCCCAGCCCAGGGCACCAGTTGACCGGCGCGTCGGAGGCGTAGGCCAGCCGGTACTCGCCCAGCACCTCTGCACGCTGGACGTCGTTCAGCTCGTCCCAGCGCGCGAAGCCGTCCGGCGTCTCCCGCTCACCCGCCGCGAACTGCTGAACCAGTTCGCCGATCGGCCGGGCGGTCTGCGCCTCCGCGTCGTACCAGGAGTTGAAGATCTGAACGAAGATCCACTGGGTCCACTTGTAGTAGTCCGGGTCGATCGTCGCGAAGGAACGGCGCTGGTCGTGGCCCAGGCCCAGGCGGCGCAGCTGCGCCCGCATCTGGACGATGTTGGCCTCGGTCGAGGAGCGGGGGTGGGTGCCCGTCTGGACCGCGTACTGCTCGGCGGGCAGGCCGAAGGCGTCGAAGCCCAGGGTGTGCAGGACGTTGTGCCCGGTCATCCGCTGGTGGCGGGCGAAGACGTCGGTGGCGATGTAGCCCAGCGGGTGGCCGACGTGCAGGCCCGCACCCGAGGGGTAGGGAAACATGTCCATGATGAACTTCTTGGGCCGGGCGGCCAGCTCGGGCTCGCCGCCCAGTTCGCCGTCACCCGGGTTCGGCGCCTCGTACGTGCCCCGCTTCTCCCAGAAGTCCTGCCAGCGTGCCTCGATGTCGGCGGCCAGCGCCGCCGTGTAGCGATGAGGGGCGGCGGTCTCGACGGCTGTCGTCGTCTCGGTCATGGTCTTCAAGGCTCCATCGGTCGTCTCTGCCGAGCGCAAATGAAAAAGCCCCTCGCACAGGAGGGGACGCCGCGCCGATTCCGGCCCTCGCGATCATGTCGATGTCGCTCGGGGGCCGGGAGTGATCAGCGCGGCCGACTAAGCAGAAGGCGTACGGCACGCATGCGGTCAGGGTACCGCAAGGGCGGCTCCCCCTCTTTCGAGTGGTCCACCCAGTACTGCGGTGGCCCCAAGGCCGACCGGAAGGCGAAGTCCCGCCCCGTCAAAGGCCGCGGGCGGCGAAGCCCCCGCCACGCGAGGCGAAGCCGAGCAAGAACGACAAAGGCGACGCCGCCCGCGCCTCCCGCGGACACACATCCCCCATCGACACCCACTCCGAGCCAGACGGCACCCCGTCAGGGGCGGGGGTGCGGGTGGCGAAGCCCCCGCAACGCGAGGCGAAGCCGAGGAGAAACGACAAAGGCGACGCCGTCCGCGCCTTCCGCGGACACACGTCGCCCATCGCCTTTGTGGAGCTAAGGAGAATCGAACTCCTGACCTCTTGCATGCCATGCAAGCGCTCTACCAACTGAGCTATAGCCCCAGACATCAGTCCGCCGAGAGGGTTTCCCCGCGGCGGCGACGCCAACCTTACACGGCACCGGCCAGGTTCCGCCAAATCCGTTTACCGATCTCGCGGCCGCAGCGGGCGGCGGTACTGTCAACGACCCGTGCAGTCGATCACGCCTCTGGAGCCGCACGCCGTGAGCACACTGCAGCAGACCGTGCAAAGCCGGTCGCGGGGATTCGTCAGGACGTACCTGCTGCGGCGTCCGGCTCTGCTCGCCTCGGCCGTCTGCCTGCTCTCCTTCGCCGCCTTCTGGGCGGCCCAGCGAGCGACGGACGTCTCGATGATCGACCTCATGGTCTACCGGGCGGAGGGCTGGACCGTACGCACGGGTGCGGATCTCTACTCGATGCGCGCCACCCACGCCGACCTGCCGATGACCTATCCGCCCTTCGCGGCGCTGCTGTTCCTGCCGCTGACGCTGCTGGACGTGGCGGACATGCGCACCCTGGCCACGGCGGGGAACCTGGTGCTGCTGGTCGCACTCGTCCACCTCTCCCTGCGGCTGATCGGCCGCCACTCACCCCAGCCGCACACGTCGCGGCCGGCTGTCACGCTGCTGATCGCGTCGGTCGCGGTGTGGTGCGAACCGGTGTGGACGACGCTGCGCTACGGCCAGATCAATCTGCTGCTCGCCGTGCTCGTGCTGTGGGACCTCTCCCGCCGTTCCGCTCACCGGTGGGCCGGGGCGGGCATCGGCGTCGCCGCCGGCATCAAGCTCACACCCGCGCTGTTCGCCGTCTTTCTCGCGGTGTGCGGAGCCGTGCGGGGCTGGCAACGGCTGCGGGACGGTCACAGCGTCGTCGGCGCTACGGCCGGGCACGCCAATCCCCGGCTTCGGCAGGCTGCCGTGGCGACCGGCGCGTTCCTGGGGACGGTGCTGCTCGGGGCGGTGCTGCTGCCGCGTGACTCGCTCCGCTTCTGGGGTGACGCGATCTTCAAACCGGAGCGCGCCGGCCACGCGGAGATCACCGACAACCAGTCACTGCGCGGCCTCCTCGCCCGCCTCCTGCACACCGGCGACCCGGGCGGCCCGTGGCTGGCGCTGATCATCCTGGTGACGGTGCTCGGGCTGGGCACGGCCGTGGCCGCGGCGTTCGCGGGGCGACGGCGGCTGCCGCACGCACCGGCCTGGGCTGCGCTCACCTGCGCCGTCACGGCGCTGCTGGTGTGCCCCGTGTCCTGGTCGCACCACTGGGTGTGGTGCGTGCCGTTGGTCCTGCTGCTGGGAACGGAGGCGCTGCGGCGCGAGAGCGCCGCGCTGTGGCGGGCGCTGGCCGGGAGCGCGGCACTGGTCTTCTGTTCGTACGCGCTGTGGTGGGTGCCGCACGGCGCCACCGGGCCCGTGCGGCCCGAGTTGAACCAGTCGGGCGGCGAAATGGCGCTCTCGGCGGTCTACCCTGCCGCCGGGCTGGGCTTCCTCGCGCTGGCGGCCGGCGTGACCGTACGGGCGCTGCGCAGGCCCGCCCCGTACGAACCGGACAGTGGCACCCGAAAATTGACAGACCGGACGGCCTGGTGACGGGCGGCCCGGTCAGGCTGTCGCGAAGGAGTAGAAGCGCTTCAGGGTGCAGTGTTCATCGAGCAGCCGGCCGTAGATGGGCTCGCCGTCCAACTCACGGTAGGTCTCGATCGGATCGCCTTTTATGATCAGCGCCCGCGCGCAGTCCTCGCACCAGTACTGGAAGTCCGGATTGACCGGTTCCATGTCACGTACGACGGGCGTACCGCTGCCGCACCAGTCGCACTTCCGGCTGTGTGCACCCATCAGTCATCAGCTCCAGCTGTGGCCGCAGGCCGTGCACACGTAGGACACTCCTCCGTTGTCGCCGAGCATCTGAGCAACGTTCGATGAACCACAGGCCGGGCACAGCAAGGCTGTTGGGAACGCGGCGAGCGGGCCGGCAGTGGACCGGGTGCGCGAGCGAGCCGTCCGCCGAACGCCCTCGATGAGGACACCTGCCGACATCGCACACGCCCCTCCCCTCCGACCTCCCCCTCCTGCCATCACGATTCTGCCACGTTCTTCCACGTCTCAGGAGGCCCGGTCGGCGATCCCGGCACCGCGCCACGCTCGTTGAGGGGGCAGCGCGGGGCCACCATGAGCGCGAAAAACGGCCCGTCGCCTGTGTGCAGGAGACGGGCCGGGAATGTGGAGCTAAGGAGAATCGAACTCCTGACCTCTTGCATGCCATGCAAGCGCTCTACCAACTGAGCTATAGCCCCGCGCGGTTCCAGGCGCCGCGACGCCGTGAACGAGCAGCAGCATAACCGTTGACCAGGCGGGATGCGAAATCAGCCGTGAGGCACGTCAGTCGTCGTCGCCGAGCACCGGCGC
>NZ_JBOHCV010000353.1:0-5254 GCF_050698815.1 Streptomyces sp. | reverse complement strand
CTCCGCAGCTGATGCGCGTCACCTTGAGCCTCCAGGCTGTTACGAATCGTCACCTGTGCGATTGACAGCCTCGGACAAAGGTGCCCGGGCCAAGTTCCGCCAACCGCCTCCGCACACTCAACGACGGTCACCCAAAAGAGTTACGGCTTTCGGCCACCGCCACCAGCACTCTACGTGATCACTCGTACACAGATCTGCCGCATCGCGCTGAAGCGTTTCCTCGTGTGGCGCATTTTACCTTTTGCCCTATTTGGCCTGACTCCGCTCCACCCCTTCGCTCGCCTTCGACTAGGTTCGCAACGGGTCATATTTGTCTATAAATGGCTCTGATCACCCTGAAGCCCGCCGTCGAGAGGACACGCAATGGCAGACTTCTCCCGCCTTCCGGGCCCGAACGCCGATCTGTGGGACTGGCAGCTGCTGGCCGCCTGCCGCGGGGTGGACAGTTCGCTCTTCTTCCACCCCGAGGGCGAGCGCGGCGCGGCCCGAAGCGCGCGCGAGGCATCCGCCAAGGAGGTCTGCATGCGCTGCCAGGTCCGCACCGAGTGCGCGGCGCACGCCATGGCGGTGCGCGAGCCGTACGGAGTGTGGGGAGGCCTGACCGAGGACGAGCGCGAGGAACTGATGGGCCGCGCCCGCAGCCGGCTCGTCGCCGTACCGGACAGCCAGAGCTGACCCCCGCTCCGGACCGCCCCTCCGGACCGAAATTCAATCCCTCCCGGGCCTCCGCGCACTTAGCCTGACGCCCATGGAGCTGCTGTCAGTCAACGTCGCCACGCCGCACCGCGCCCCCTACACCGACGCCCCGGGCAACCTCACCGGAATCGACAAGCGCCCCATCGCCGGCCCGGTCCGGGTGACCGCCCCCGGTCAGAAGGGCATCGGCGGCAGCGCACTGGCCGGCGACACCATCGGCGATCAGCACCACCACGGCGGCAACGACCAGGCCGTTTACGCCTTCGCCCGCGAGGACCTGGACAGCTGGGAACCGGGACTGGGCCGCGACCTCACCAACGGCGCCTTCGGCGAGAACCTCACCACCCGCGGCCTGGACGTCAACGACGCTCTCATCGGAGAGCGCTGGCTCATCGGCGACGACGTGATCCTCGAGGTGAACTCGGCCCGCATCCCCTGCAGTACGTTCGCCGGCTGGCTCGACGAGCGCGGCTGGGTGAAGCGCTTCACCGACGCGGGTGCGCCCGGCGCGTACCTGCGGGTGATCCAGCCCGGCGAAGTACGCGGCGGCGATCCCATCCGGATCGTCCACCGCCCGGACCACGAGGTGACCGTCACCTTCCTCTTCCGTGCCCTGACCATCCGGCCCGAACTGCTGCCCCGCGTCCTCGCCGCGGGCGACGCCCTCCACCCCGAGGCCCACCGGAAGGCCCTGCGGCGCACCGCCGGCTGAGGCGCGATCACGTGGGACTACCGTGCCCCCATGACGACTGCGTTGATTACGGGAGCGACAGCCGGTATCGGAGCCGCCTTCGCGCGACGGCTCGCACGCGACGGCCACGACGTCGTACTGGTCGCCCGCGACAAGGACCGGCTGCGCGCCCGGGCGGCCGAACTGCACGACCAGCACGGCATCGAGGCGTCCGTCCTGGTCGCCGACCTCGCCACCGACATGGGCATCTCAGCCGTCGAGACCCGCCTCCAGGACGCTGACAACCCCGTCGACCTGCTGATCAACAACGCGGGCTTCGGCAACAAGGGCGCCTTCCTCGACGTCCCCATGGCGGACGAGCTCACCATGCTCAAGGTCCACTGCGAGGCGGTCCTGCGTCTCACCTCGGCCGCCACCACGAGCATGCGCGCCCGCCACCGCGGCGGCGTCGTCAACGTCGCCTCGGTGGCGGCGTTCGTGCCGCGCGGCACGTACGGGGCGAGCAAGGCGTGGGTCGTCCAGTTCACGCAGGGCGCGGCGAAGGACCTGGCGGGATCGGGCCTGCGGCTGCTGGCGCTCTGCCCCGGTTTCGTCCGCACGGAGTTCCACGAGCGCGCCGGCATGGACGCCGGCAACGTTCCCGGCTGGATGTGGCTGGACGCCGACAAGGTGGTCGACGCGGCGATGAAGGACCTGGCGCGCGGCAAGACGCTCTCCGTCCCGGACCCCCGTTACAAGGCCCTCATGGGCGCGACCCACCTCATCCCCCGCAACCTTCTCTCCCGCGCCTCCTCCACGACGGGCCGGCGTTACGGACCTCGGTAGTTCGCCGAAGTGCGCACTCGGAGGCGCACACACGACTGAGGCCCGGCACCCCCCAAGGGGGTACCGGGCCTCAGTCGGCTCAGCCGCACACGAGTGCGTCAGTGCGAGTGGCCGTGGCCGCCGCCGGCGGCCTCTTCTTCCTCGGCCGGCTTCTCGACGACCAGCGTCTCCGTCGTCAGCAGCAGCGACGCGATCGACGCCGCGTTCTCCAGCGCGGAGCGGGTGACCTTGACGGGGTCGATGACGCCCGCCTTGATGAGGTCGCCGTAGTCGCCGGTGGCCGCGTTGAAGCCCTGGTTACGGTCCAGGTCGGCCACCTTCGAGGTGATGACGTACCCCTCGAGGCCCGCGTTCTCGGCGATCCAGCGCAGCGGCTCGACCACGGCACGCCGCACGACGGCGACACCGGTGGCCTCGTCGTCGAGCTTGCCGAGCGAGCCCTCCAGCACCTTCGCGGAGTGCACGAGCGCGGAGCCGCCACCGGAGACGATGCCCTCCTCGACCGCGGCGCGGGTCGCGGAGATGGCGTCCTCCAGACGGTGCTTCTTCTCCTTGAGCTCGACCTCGGTCGCGGCACCGACGCGGATGACACAGACGCCGCCGGCCAGCTTGGCCAGCCGCTCCTGCAGCTTCTCGCGGTCCCAGTCGGAGTCCGTGGCGTCGATCTCGCCCTTGATCTGGGCGACCCGGGCCTGCACGTCCTCGCTCTTGCCGGCACCGTCGACGATCGTGGTGTCGTCCTTGGTGATGGTGACGCGACGGGCGGTGCCCAGCACGTCCAGGCCGGCCTGGTCCAGCTTGAGCCCGACCTCCTCGGCGATCACGGTGGCGCCGGTCAGCGTCGCCATGTCACCGAGCATCGCCTTGCGGCGGTCGCCGAAGCCGGGCGCCTTGACGGCGACGGCGTTGAACGTGCCGCGGATCTTGTTGACGACGAGGGTGGAGAGCGCCTCGCCCTCGACGTCCTCGGCGATGATCAGCAGCGGCCGGGAGCCACCGGACTGCATGATCTTCTCCAGCAGCGGCAGCATGTCCTGGATGGACCCGATCTTGCCCTGGTGGATGAGGATGTACGGGTCGTCCAGTACCGCCTCCATCCGCTCCTGGTCGCTGACCATGTACGGGGAGAGGTAGCCCTTGTCGAAGGCCATGCCCTCGGTGAAGTCGAGCTCCAGGCCGAAGGTCTGGGACTCCTCGACGGTGATGACACCGTCCTTGCCGACCTTGTCCATCGCCTCGGCGATGAGCTCGCCGACCTGCTTGTCCTGGGCGGACAGACCGGCGACGGAGGCGATGTCCTCCTTGGAGTCGATCGGCCGGGCGTTGGCGATCAGGTCGTCGGAGATGGCCTTGACCGCCGCGTCGATGCCCTTCTTCAGGGCGGCCGGGGAGGCGCCGGCGGCGACGTTGCGCAGGCCCTCGCGGACCAGCGCCTGGGCGAGCACGGTGGCGGTGGTGGTGCCGTCACCCGCGATGTCGTTGGTCTTGGTCGCCACCTCCTTCACCAGCTGGGCGCCCAGGTTCTCGTACGCGTCGTCGACCTCGACCTCGCGGGCGATGGTGACGCCGTCGTTGGTGATGGTCGGGGCGCCGAACTTCTTGTCGATGACGACGTTGCGGCCGCGGGGGCCGATCGTCACCTTGACGGTGTCGGCGAGCTTGTTGACGCCGCGCTCAAGGGCACGACGGGCGTCCTCGTCGAATTTCAGGATCTTGGCCATGGGAGCTGTCGGTTCCTCTCGAACGAACTGCACCCCGGGCCCGGCAGCTCACGCATGACGGGCACCGGGGCGCAGATCAAAAGCAGACTTCGGCTTGCTTCGGTGACTTACTTCTCGACGATCGCGAGCACGTCGCGGGCCGAGAGCACGAGGTACTCCTCGCCGTGGTACTTCACCTCGGTGCCGCCGTACTTGCTGTACAGCACGATGTCGCCGACGGAGACGTCGAGCGGCAGGCGGTTACCGTCCTCGAAGCGACCCGGGCCGACGGCCAGGACGGTGCCCTCCTGGGGCTTCTCCTTGGCAGTGTCCGGAATGACCAGGCCTGAAGCCGTGGTCTGTTCGGCGTCGAGCGGCTGGACCACGATGCGGTCCTCGAGCGGCTTGATGGCAACCTTGGAACTGGTGGCGGTCGTCACGATCCGACCTCCCCCTTCGGTGATCTCAGCGGGGTGTGAATGTCTGGGGTGGCGACCTGGTAGATCCGTCGTCGCGGGTGCCGGATCTGCCCGTCGCGTACTTCTTCTGGCACTCCCCTCAGGAGAGTGCCAGAACCGAGATTATGCCTCGGTTAGCACTCCGTCAACCAGAGTGCCAACCGGTCAGAGATAGTCCTCCAGGCGCCCCACGGCGTAACCCTGTTTCGCGGCCAGTCTCAGCACCCGGCGTGTCATGTCGGCCATGGTGCCGTCCCAGTCGCCGGGCCCCCGGTAGTGGGTCAGGATGATCGCACCCGGATAGAGCTCGGCGCCCGGCTCCGAGAACTCGATCCGGTCGGCCCACGCCTCCACCCCCCAGAGCACTACGGCGTCCAGCCCGCAGCGGCGCGCGGCGCGCAGCGTGTCCTCGTCGTACGCCCCGTAGGGCGGCCGGAAGAGCCGCGGCTCCGGGCCGCCCAACTCCGCCTTGAGGCGGCTCTGCTGGCCGCAGATCTGGCGCCGTTGCTTCCGGTAGGAGAGCGCCGGCAGGTAGCGGTGGTGGAGGGTGTGGTTCTGCGCGGTGGCGCCGAGCGCCTGGAGTTCGCGGAAGTAGCCGTAGCCCGCGCCGCGCAGGGCCTCCTCGTCGGTGAGGAAGGACGTCACCGGCAGGTCCAGTTCGCGCACCATCCGGAGGAACTCCGGGTCCTTCGCGGCCCCGTCGTCGATGGTCAGGAAGATGACCTTGTCGCGGGTAGGGATGGAGCGCAGGACCTGCGCGCCGCGGACGCGCGGTTTGACGGCCGGCGGGGCGGGCCGCGCCGGCGGCGGCTTCTTCAGCCCCCAGCGGCGGTAGGCGGCGAGCCGCTGCTGGATGTGCTCGGCGTGGGCGTTCAGGACCTCGG
>NZ_JBOHCV010000352.1:0-3236 GCF_050698815.1 Streptomyces sp. | reverse complement strand
CCGGAACTCCTCGCCGCGGCCAACAGCTCCGGCGGCGTACTCGGCAAGATGATCTCCCCGCAGAACCTCGCCATCGCCGCCGCCGCGACCGGCCTCGGCGGCCGGGAACCGGAACTGCTGCGCAAGGACGTCGGCTGGAGCCTGGCACTCCTGCTGCTGATGTGCGTGCTGGTCTTCCTTCAGTCCACATCCGTGCTGGGCTGGATGCTGCTGTCCTGATCCTGTTCCTGAGCCTGTTCCTGCCCCCGGCCTTGATCCCGGTGACCCAGAACCACTGCGCGGGTACCGCGAAGGTGCTCGCGCAGCGCGGTCCGGTAGGCCGCCACGTCGCCCCGCTCGAGCAGGGCGACGAGCTCGACGTGCTCGTGGTTGGTGACGCGCAGCCGGTCGTGGTCGTGGACGACGGCGTACAGCCCCATCCGCTGCTGCCGGTCGCGCAACGAGGCGTAGAGGTCCAGCAGGATCGGATTGTCCGCGGCGCTGACGATCAGCTGGTGAAAGGCCTGGTCGGCGGAGACGAACGCCTTGCCGTCGCCGGCCTCGCGCAGGCGCCGCTGCTCGGTCAGCTGCGCGCGCAGTTCACCGACGAGCCGCTCCAGCGCGGCCGTTCCCAGCGCCGCGACCTTCTCCGCGGCGAAGGACTCGACCAGCTCCCTGGTCTCCAGCACCGTCTCCACCTCCTTGGCGGAGACGGGGACCACCACCGCTCCCCGCTTGGGGTAGAGGCGCAGCAGCCCCTCGGTCTCCAGCCGGAGGAACGCCTCCCGTACGGGCGTACGACTGATGCCGAGCTCCTCGGCCACCATCCCCTCGCTGATCAGGTCACCGCCGGCGAGGAGGCCGTCGAGTATGCGTTCCTTGGCGTAGTGGTAGGCGCGCTGGGACGTGGGGAGAGCCCTTGCCACGTGCGTCCCCCCGTCATGGATGGATTCATGTGTCCAAGCGGGACATTAGACGCGGGCCCGGCGGGCGTGCAACCAGCGCCCGCCCCACCCGCCGACGCAATCCGCGTCACCATGGGGTCAGTCTCCCAATTCACCTGGGAGCCCGGCGAAGAGGGGAGTCGCGCGGAATGGGCGGGACCGTGACGGCAGTCAGCAGCAACAGCGATTACTCGTTCAGCAAGCCGAACCGGGACAGCGTCACGCTGCTGGCCGGGCTGGGGGTGGAGGGGGACGTGCACGCCGGTGTGACGGTCAAGCACCGCTCGCGCGTCGCGCAGGACCCCACCCTGCCGAATCTGCGGCAGGTCCACCTCATCCACCAGGAGCTCTTCGCCGACGTCGGCCGTGAGGGATTCACGGTGTCACCCGGTCAGCTCGGCGAGAACATCACCACCAGCGGCCTGGACCTGCTCGGCCTGCCCGTCGGCACTCTGCTGCACCTCGGCGACGAGGCCGTCGTGGAGGTCACCGGCCTGCGCAACCCCTGCTCGCAGATCGACGCCTTCAGGGCCGGCCTGCTGAAGCGGCTCGTCGGGCGCGACGAAGCGGGCGACGTGGTGCGCAAGTCCGGGATCATGGGGGTCGTCCGGGAGGGCGGCGAGGTGCGCCCCGGCGACACGATCGAGGTCCGGCTTCCGGCCGGACCGCACCGGCCCCTCGACCGGGTCTGACGGGTGACGGGTCCGGCCCCGGCTCTCGTACCTTCACACGGGGTCTGACCACCGCGTTCGTGGGTTCCTCCGCAGGTAGCCTGGCCTCATGCGCTTTCTTCAGTCCGACGGGTCGCTGGCCCCGCGTCCCTCGACTCCCTACGACCTGACGTACGACGACGTCTTCATGGTGCCCAGCCGCTCCGCGGTCGCCTCCCGGCTGGGCGTGGACCTCGCGTCCCCCGACGGCACCGGCACCACCATTCCGCTGGTGGTCGCCAACATGACCGCGATCGCCGGGCGTCGGATGGCCGAGACCGTCGCCCGCCGCGGCGGTCTCGTGGTCATCCCGCAGGACATCCCCCTCGACGTCGTCACCGAGGTCACCGGCTGGGTCAAGCGCCGGCACGTGGTGCTGGACACGCCCATCACGCTGGCACCGTCCCAGACGGCCGCCGACGCGCTGTCGCTGCTGCCCAAGCGGGCGCACGGCGCGGGCATCGTGGTCCAGGACGAGCGGCCGGTCGGTGTCGTCACCGAGACGGACCTGACCGGCGTGGACCGCTTCACGCAACTGTCCGAGGTGATGTCCCGCGACCTCCTCGTGGTGAACGCGGACATCGATCCCAGCGAGGCCTTCAACCGCCTGCACGCCGCCCACCGCAAGCTCGCCCCCGCGGTCGACGCAGACGGCCGCCTCGTCGGCATCCTGACCCGCAAGGGCGCGCTCCGCGCCACCCTCTACACCCCCGCCACCGACGCCGCCGGGCGGCTCCGCGTCGCCGCGGCCGTCGGCATCAACGGTGAGGTCGCGGGCAAGGCGCGGGCGCTGCTGGACGCCGGGGTCGACACCCTGGTGGTGGACACGGCGCACGGCCACCAGGACCGCGTGATCGACACCCTGCGCGCGGTGCGGGCCCTCGACCCCCGAGTCCCGCTCGTGGCGGGGAACGTCGTCTCCGCCGAGGGCGTACGCGACCTGGTGGAGGCCGGTGCCGACATCGTCAAGGTCGGCGTCGGACCCGGCGCCATGTGCACCACACGGATGATGACGGGCGTCGGCCGCCCGCAGTTCTCCGCGGTCCTGGAGTGCGCCGCGGAGGCGCGCAAGTACGGCAAGCACGTGTGGGCCGACGGCGGCGTGCGGCACCCGCGCGACGTCGCCATGGCGCTGGCCGCAGGCGCCTCCAACGTCATGATCGGGTCCTGGTTCGCCGGTACGTACGAATCGCCCGGCGACATTCAGCAGTCCGCCGACGGGCGGCTCTACAAAGAGTCGTTCGGCATGGCCTCGGCCCGCGCGGTGCGCCACCGCACGAGCGAGGAATCGGCCTACGACGGCGCCCGCAAGGCTCTGTTCGAGGAGGGCATCTCCACCTCCCGGATGTTCATCGACCCGGCCCGGCCCGGCGTCGAGGACGTCATCGACGCGATCATCGCGGGGGTCCGCTCCTCCTGCGCATACGCGGGCGCCGCCTCCCTGACGGAGTTCGCCGAGAAGGCAGTGGTCGGTGTTCAGAGCGCCGCGGGATACGCGGAGGGCAAGCCGCTGCACGTCAGTTGGTGAGCACGGGGTGTGCGGCGGCCCCGGCCCGAGCCGGGCGTCCCGCACACTCCGCACGCCCCGCACACGCTGTGCACC
>NZ_JBOHCV010000351.1:0-2310 GCF_050698815.1 Streptomyces sp. | reverse complement strand
TGTCCACGCTGGTCGTGAACAAGATCCGTGGCACCTTCAAGTCCGTTGCCGTCAAGGCCCCGGGCTTCGGTGACCGCCGCAAGGCCATGCTGCAGGACATCGCGATCCTGACCGGTGGCCAGGTGATCTCCGAGGAGGTCGGCCTCAAGCTCGAGTCCACGGGCATCGAGCTGCTGGGCCAGGCCCGCAAGGTCGTCGTGACCAAGGACGAGACCACCATCGTCGAGGGTGCTGGCGCCGCCGACCAGATCGCTGGTCGCGTCAACCAGATCCGTGCCGAGATCGAGAACTCCGACTCGGACTACGACCGTGAGAAGCTCCAGGAGCGCCTCGCGAAGCTGGCCGGCGGCGTGGCCGTCATCAAGGCCGGTGCCGCGACCGAGGTGGAGCTCAAGGAGCGCAAGCACCGCATCGAGGACGCGGTGCGCAACGCCAAGGCCGCCGTCGAGGAGGGCATCGTCGCCGGTGGTGGCGTGGCTCTGCTCCAGGCTTCCAGCGTCTTCGAGAAGCTGGAGCTGGAAGGCGACGAGGCGACGGGCGCCCAGGCCGTCAAGCTGGCCCTGGAAGCCCCGCTCAAGCAGATCGCGATCAACGCCGGCCTCGAGGGCGGCGTCGTGACCGAGAAGGTGCGCAACCTGAAGCCGGGTCACGGCCTCAACGCCGCGACCGGCGAGTACGTCGACATGCTCGCCGAAGGCATCAACGACCCCGCCAAGGTCACCCGTTCCGCGCTGCAGAACGCCGCCTCCATCGCGGCGCTCTTCCTGACGACGGAAGCCGTCATCGCCGACAAGCCGGAGAAGGCCGCCGCCGGTGGAGGCGACCCGACCGGCGGCATGGGCGGTGGCATGGACTTCTGATCGCACGCCGATCAGAGGCCAGGCCCCGTAGCCGACGTAGGTCTCGCTACGGACCGAGGGCGGCACCCCGAGCACATGGGGGTGCCGCCCTCGGCGCGTCACGCCGGTCCGATCCTCAGTCCCTGCGTGAGTCCGTGCGCCCGGCCCGTAGCAGCGCCACCAGCGCGATGCCGGCCAGCAGGGCGACGGCCACGCTGAAGGCGATGCCGGACGTACGCAGTCCCACGGCGTCGGCCGCCAGGCCCTCGCCGACCACGGGGAGGGACAGCGCCACGTAGAGCACGACGAAGAAGGTCGAGGCCACCGCGGCCCGTTGCCCGGCCGGGGCCTCGGCGTTCACGGCGGCGAGCCCGGCACGGAAGCTCATCCCCTGGCCCAGCCCCGCCACCACCCCGGCGCACATCAGCAGGGCGAACGACTCGACCGCCAGCCCGACCGCCAGCAGCCCCATGCCCACGATGAGCCCCGCGCAGCCCACCGGCAGCGACGCCCGGCCGAACCACGGCACCAGCGCGATCTGCCCGAGGGTCGACGCGGCGAACACGGTGAAGACCACACCGCCGGACAGCGCGAGGCTGTGCATGCCGAGCACCGTGCCGAGGAACGAGGGCGAGACCGCCGTGAACAGCCCGAGCACCGCGAAGCCCGCGAATCCGGCGATCGCCGCCCGCACGAACGTGCCCCGCATCGGCGCGGGCACGGTCGGCCGCGTCACGCGCAGCGGTGGGCGGCGGCCCGCCTCGACCGCGACCGGTTCCGGCATGAACCACACCCCGACGGTGGCGACGGCCAGCATCCCGAGGTGCACGGCGTAGGGCAGTCGCAGCGGCGCCGGGGCGAGTTGGGCGAGCACCCCGGCCAGCAGCGGGCCACTGCCCAGCCCGCCCATGTTCACCGCGGTCGCCACCAGAGAGGCCCGCTCGGTCGCCCGCCGGCCAGCCAGGTCGACCAGCGCCGCAGTCGCCGTACCGGTGAAGATCCCCGCCGACAGCCCGGACAGCACCCGCCCCACGAACAGCAGCGCCAGTCCGTGCGCGAAGAGGAAGACGACCGCGCTGAGTGCGGCACACGCCAGCCCCGGCAACAGCGCCCGCCGCCGCCCGATCTCGTCCGACAGCCGTCCGAACACCAGCAGCGCCGCCAGCACCCCCACCGCGTACGCGGCGAAGATCACCGTGATCATCAGCGTGGAGAAGTGCAGTTGGCCCTGGTAGAGCACGTACAGCGGGGTCGGCAGCGTCGTGCCGACCATCGTCACCGCGAACGCCAGCGCCACCAGCCAGAACGCCGCCGCGGGCGAGCCCGTATGCCGATGGCGTACGGTTCCGGCTCCGCTGGCTCCCTCGGCTTCCATGGCTCCCATGATCGGCCGATCCGGCTCCCGGGGCGAACGCCGCTCCCAACAGCCCCTGCCGCGTTGCTGGTTTGCGTTAGGCCGATCGGGCTACTC
>NZ_JBOHCV010000350.1:0-5754 GCF_050698815.1 Streptomyces sp. | reverse complement strand
CCCGGCATCTGGATCTCCTACGTGCCGGTCGCCGAGGTCGAGGCCGACATCCGCGCCCTGACCCGCCCGCGCGACCACCGTCTGCTGGCCCTGTCCGAGTTCCCGTGGGAGTCCCTGAAGATCGGCGGCGGCCCAGCCCCCATCCGCGTGCCCGAGGGCTGGCTGCTCATCCACCACGGCGTCTCCGGATCCATCGAGGACCCCTTCGCGCAGAACCAGAAGGTGTCGTACGCCGCCGGCGCGATGATCCTCGACCCGGCCGACCCGTCGAAGGTGCTCGCGCGCTCCGACAAGCCGCTCATGGCCCCGGAGACCGAGGAGGAGATCTCGGGCACCGTCCCGAACGTCGTCTTCCCGACGGCGATCGAGGAGATCGACGGCCTGCTCTACGTCTTCTACGGCATGGCCGACGCGCACATCGGCGTCGCCCTCCTGGAGCGCACGGCATGACCGGCGGCGCCCGCGCACCCCTCGGAGTCGGCCTGGTCGGCTGCGGCGGTTTCGCCGATTTCGTCCTGGACGCCGTCGCGGGCCTGCCCGGCCTGCGCCTCGCGGCCGTCGCCGACCCCTCGTGCGAACGCGCCGAGCGGCTCGGCGCGCGGCACGGCGTCCCGGCGCTCGCTTCCCTCGACGAGCTCCTCGAACGGGACGACGTGGCGGCCGTTCTGATCGCCACGCCGCCCGCCACCCACGCCGCGATGGCCATCACCGCGCTGCGTGCGGGGCGCCATGTCTTCTGCGAGAAACCTCTCGCCACCACGACCGAGGACGCCTCGGCGGTTGCCCACGAGGCGCGGCTCGCCGGGCGCGTCCTGGTCGTGGACCACGTGCTGCGTTACAACCCGCTGCTGCGGGCCGTGCGGCACCTCACCGAGCGGGGGCTGCTCGCGCCCCCGCACCGGTTCCTGTTCGAGAACGACGCCTCCGACGAGGACCTGGACCCCGGCCACTGGTTCTGGGACCCGGCTCACAGCGGCGGCATCTTCGTCGAGCACGGCGTCCACTTCTTCGACGCCGCCCGCGCACTCCTGGGCTCGGACCCGCTCACCGTGCGGGCGACCGCCGTGGCCCGGCCCGGAGGCCCCGTCGACATGGTCAGCGCCGACGTCGTCCACCCCGGCGGCGTCCTCGCCTCCCACTTCCACTCCTTCACGCACGCCCACCGCGCCGAGCGTCAACTCATGCGTCTGGACCATGGGTTCGCCGAGACGCGGATCAGCGGCTGGATCCCCGTGCGGGCGGAGATCGCGGCGTGGACCGACGAGGCGGGCGCCCACCGTTGGGAGCAACTACCCGAGGAACTGAGCGAGTTGCTGTCCGTCGACGGCTTCCGGCCGCATGGCGAGGAGCGGATCACCGTCCGCGTCGAGCGGGACGCCGGCTACGCCTCCCCGGCCCGCGGGCGCGGCGAGCAGCACACGGTCCCGCACCACGTCACCGCCGTCCTGGACCTGGGCGGCGAGGCCCGTAAACCGTACGTGTACGCGCAGAGCGTGCGCGCCGCGATGGCCGATCTGGTCCGGGCCGTCCGTGAGAGCACACCGCCGGTCACGGACGCCGTCAGCGGATTCGCCGCGGTCGCCGTAGCCGAGGCGGCCACCCTCGCCGCCTCCACCGGCACCGAACAGCGTGTCCCCTCCCCCGACCTGGACTTCTCCGAGGGAGCCCCCGCATGAGCTGGTTGCAGGACACGGTCTGCTACGAGGTCTACCCGCGCACCTTCGCCGACTCGGACGGCGACGGGATCGGCGACCTACCGGGCCTGACCGACCGCCTTCAGCACATCAAGGATCTGGGCGCGGACGCCGTGTGGTGCACCCCGTTCTACCCGTCGCCACTGGCCGACGGCGGCTACGACATCGCCGACTACACCGGCGTGGCCGCCGACCTGGGAACAGACGACGACGCCACCCAACTGGCCTTCCGCGCACATGAGTTGGGCCTCAAATTCATCATCGACCTGGTCCCGAACCACACCTCCGACCAGCACCCCTGGTTCCAGGAGGCGCTGGCCGCAGGGCCCGGTTCGACGGAGCGGGAGATGTACCTGTTCCGGCCCGGCCGGGGCTCAGACGGCGAACTGCCTCCCAACGACTGGCAGTCGGCGTTCGGCGGCCCCGCATGGACCCGGGTAGCGGACGGCGAGTGGTACTGCCACCTCCACGCCGCCGAGCAGCCCGACCTCAACTGGCGCAATCCCAAGGTGCAGGGCGCCTTCACCGAGGTACTGCGGTACTGGCTCGACCGTGGCGTGGACGGCTTCCGCGTGGACGTCGCCCACGCCCTGTTCAAGGCGGAAGGGCTGCCCGACGCGGGCCCCGCCCAGCACACCGACCCGCTGCGCAACCACCTTATGCCGTACTACGACCAGGACGAGCTGCACCCGCTCTACCGCGAATGGCGGGCCCTGCTCAACACCCATCCCGCACCCGCCGGCGCGGTGTCACCCCAGGACCGGGTGATGGTCGCCGAGGCCGCCGTCTTCGACCCGGCCCGCCTCAGCCGCTACATCCGGCCCGACGAGATGCACCAGGCCTTCAACTTCGCCTTCCTGGAAGCACCTTGGGAGGCGGCGAAGCTGCGCCGGGTCGTCGACGGCTCCTTCGAAGTGCCGGGCAGCGCGGTCACCTGGCTGCTCTCCAGCCACGACGCGGTCCGCCCGGTCACCCGGTACGGCTCCCTGGCGCGCGCCCGTGCGGCCGCGCTGCTGATGCTGGCGCTGCCCGGCTGCGCGTACCTCTTTCAGGGCGAGGAGCTGGGACTGCCGCAGGCCGACGTGCCCATCGACCGCATCCTCGACCCGCTGTGGGAACGCTCGGGCCACACCGAGCGCGGCCGTGACGGCGCACGTGTGCCGCTGCCGTGGAGCGGTGAGCACGCACCGTACGGATTCAGCACCGTGACGCCAGACCGCACCTGGCTGCCCCAGCCGGACGACTGGTCCGGCCTGACTGTCGCCGCCCAGCAGCAGGACCCCGACTCGACGCTAGCCCTGTACCGGGCGGCGCTACGGATCCGCCGCACCCATCCGGCACCGGACCCGGCGACCCCGCCGACCTGGCTTTCCTCACCCGACGCCCCCTACCTCGCCTTCCGCCGCGGCGCGCTGGTCTGCGTCGTCAACCTGGGCGCCGAACCCCTGCGCCTCGCCTCACTCGGTCTTCCCGGCCGGTCGGCGCTCGGCAGCGGACCGCTCGACGGCGACACGTTGCCGCCCGACACCGCGCTGTGGCTCCTCGACCCGACCGCCCCCGCCCATCTCGCCGAAAGCGACACCGATGACACGCGCGACTGACGCGACGCACCGCACCGACCTGTCCGGACTCGTCAAGGCGTACGACGTGCGCGGCGTGGTCCCCGACCAGTGGGACGATACGACGGCCGAGCTCTTCGGCGCCGCGTTCGTCCAGGTCACCGGCGCGGACGCGATCGTGACGGGCCATGACATGCGCCCCTCGTCCCCCGGCCTGGCGCGCGCCCTCGCCCGCGGCGCGACCGCGCAGGGCGCCGACGTCACCGAGATCGGCCTCTGCTCGACGGACCAGCTGTACTACGCCTCCGGCTCCTTCGGCCTCCCCGGCGCGATGTTCACGGCCTCGCACAACCCGGCCCAGTACAACGGCATCAAGCTGTGCCGCGCCGGCGCCGAACCGGTCGGCCAGGACACGGGCCTCGCCGAGATCCGCACGTTGGTCGAAGAGTGGACGGACAACGGCGCCCCGGCGACGGCGGACCGAACCGGCGCCGTCACCACCAGGGACACGCTCGCCGGCTACGCGACGTACCTGCACTCCCTCGTGGACCTGTCGGCGATCCGCCCGCTCAAGGTCGTGGTCGACGCGGGCAACGGCATGGGCGGGCACACCGTGCCGACGGTCCTCTCCGGTCTGCCGCTGGACGTCGTCCCGATGTACTTCGAGCTGGACGGTACGTTCCCGAACCACGAGGCCAATCCGCTGGACCCCGCCAACATCGTCGACCTGCGGGCAAGCGTGCGCGCCGAGGGCGCCGACATCGGCCTCGCCTTCGACGGCGACGCGGACCGCTGCTTCGTCGTCGACGAGCAGGGCGACCCAGTCTCACCCTCAGCCGTCACTGCGCTGGTCGCCTCACGCGAACTTGCGCGGCATCCCGGGGCCACCGTCATCCACAACCTCATCACCTCCCGCACGGTGCCGGAGGTGATCCGCGAGGCGGGCGGCACACCGGTCCGTACCCGCGTCGGCCACTCCTTCATCAAGCGGGAAATGGCCCGAGCCGGCGCCGTCTTCGGCGGCGAGCACTCCGCCCACTACTACTTCCGCGACTTCTGGAACGCCGACACCGGCATGCTCGCGGCCCTCCACGTCCTCGCCGCCCTGGGCACACAGACCGCGCCGCTGTCCGACCTGACCAGCAGATTCGAGCGCTACGCCGCCTCCGGCGAGATCAACTCCGCCGTCGACGACCCGAGCGCGCGCACCGCGGCGGTGCGGGCGGCGTGGAGCACCCGCCCGGACGTGACGCTCGACGACCTCGACGGCCTGACCGTCAGCGGAACCGACTGGTGGTTCAACGTCCGCCCCTCGAACACGGAGCCGCTGCTGCGACTCAACGTAGAAGCCCCGACCGAGCCAGCCATGCGCGCCCTCCGTGACGAGGTACTGAGGACGATCCGCGGGCAGGAAGATGAAAAACAAGCTGAGGGTTCACCCGGCGCCTGACGCGCGCCTGGTTCTCCCACAGCGTGCCGTCGTCCGCGTCGAGACGGGTACCTGGCGGTTTTGGCGGCACTCTGGAATCTCCCCACCGCGTGACTGTGCCTCGGCCCTGTCCGTACAGGACAGCCATGGACTGTAGCGCGGGGGCTTGCCGGCTGCCCGGAGTTTTCAGCGAGGAGGAGTGGCGTCAGAGGCGTGGCGGAGGAAGGCCGTCCACTGGGCCGGGGGGACGCTGAGTATGGGGCCGTCCGCCGCGTTCTTCGAGTCGCGGATGTGGATGGTGGAGGGGCAGGTGGCGACCTCCACGCAGTCGCCGCCTTCCGTATCGCTGTAGCTCGACTTGTGCCAGGTGACGGCGACTTCCAGGCACTCGCCGCCCTCGGTGTCGCTGTAGCTCGACTTGAACCAGTTGAGTTCGCTGTTCATAGTTCGTCTGCCACCTTTCTGATGAATCGCGCCGAGTCTTCGGGGGTGAGCGCTGATGCACGGATCATGCTTTGACGTTGCGTCAGTGCGCTGACCTTGTCCGGGTCTGAGTACAGCACGCCGGTCTCCTGGCCTTCTACGTAGGTGTAGTGCTGGTGTTCTTCCGTCTCCACCACGACGAGTGGGCCGTTGAGGCCAGGGTGTGCGCCGTGGTCGGCGGTGAGGACTTGCACTGTCACGTTGCGCAGGTCGCTCACATCGACCATGTGGCGAAGCTGCGTGGCCATGACGGCCGGACCCCCCGCCATGGTGCGCAGCGCGGCCTCGTGGATGACGAAGCTGAAGAGTGTTCGTGGCTTGCTCGTCAGAAGGTCCTGCCGCTGCATGCGCGCCGCCAGCCGGTCTTCGAGCGTTTCGTCGTCAAGGGGTGGACAGTGGGCATTGAGGAGGGCACGGGCGTATTCCTCGGTCTGCAATAGACCAGGGATGAACAGCACTTGGTAGTAGTAGAGCGCGACCGCCGACGCCTCCGCCTGCATGTACTCATGGGTACGTGCCGGGTACTTCTCCGGTTCCAGGTATTCCGAGGCCGCCCGGAGTTTGCCGCCTGCGTCGCACATGTCGTCGG
>NZ_JBOHCV010000349.1:0-3811 GCF_050698815.1 Streptomyces sp. | reverse complement strand
GACCCGCAGGGCGCCTGCCGGGCCGCGGCAACCGCGCACCTCCCCGCCGAGTGGCGTGCCGAGTCCACGGTCAGCTGCAGCCGCTCCGGCCATCTCTGGCGGGCCGACGTGGACCTGGGCACCCCGGTCCTCATCCCCGGCGCGGGCCGCCTTCCCTTCACCGTCAGCGGCAGAGCCGGCGCAGCGGAAGAGGGGTGACGGGGTGACACGGTCACGAGCCACGAAACGGATGAGCCGGGTGACGCCCGTCCGCCGCGCGGTGCGCGAGGACGGAGAACGGGGCGCGTCCAGCCTGGAGCTGGCGGGCATGCTGCCGCTGCTCCTGCTGGTGGCCATGGCCGCGATCCAGCTCGGCATCGTGGGCTACGCCGTCCAGCAGGCCGGTACGGGCGCCCGCGCGGCCGCCCGTACCGCGAGCCAGGAGGACATCGCCGCCGACTACGCCGCCACCGGCAAGGCCGCCATGTCCGGCTGGACCGCTTCCCGCAGCACCTTCGCCCTCGGCGGCGGCGGTGAGGAGGTCCAGGTCACCACGACCGTCACCATCCCCTCCGTCGTCCCCGGAGTCGACGACTTCGGCGACGCCGCCCGGTCGGCCACCATGCCCCGCGACTGAGCGCACGGCAGCAACGCAGAGAGGAGCCGGACCAGATGAGCCTGCGGGCCCGCATCACCACCCCCGAGCCGGAGACCGGCAACGGCCCGTCCGCCGACGGCGGCAACGGCCACCTCGTACCGGCCTACCGCACCAAGCTCCTCGAAGAGATCGACCTCGCCGAGATGTCCGCCCTCGCCCCGCAGGAGCGCCGGACCCGGCTGGAGCGCGTACTGGGCCACATCATCAGCCGCGAGGGCCCCGTACTGGCCACCCACGACCGCGCCTCGCTCATCCGCCGCGTCGTCGACGAAGCCCTCGGCCTCGGCGTGCTCGAACCCCTCCTCGAGGACGCCACCATCACCGAGATCATGGTCAACGGCCCCGACCAGGTCTTCGTCGAGCGCGCCGGTCGGGTCGAGCGGGTGCCGGTCCGCTTCGCCTCGAACGAGCAGCTGATGCAGACCATCGAACGCATCGTCTCCACCGTCAACCGCCGTGTCGACGAGTCCAATCCGATGGTCGACGCCCGCCTTCCCTCCGGCGAGCGCGTCAACGTCATCGTCCCGCCGCTCGCCCTCACCGGCCCCACCCTCACCATCCGGCGCTTCCCCCGCGCGTACGCGCTGCACGAGCTGATCGCGCTGGGCACCCTCGACGAGCACATCCTCTCGCTGCTCTCCGCCTTCATCCGGGCCCGCTTCAACGTGATCGTCTCCGGCGGTACGGGCAGCGGCAAGACCACCCTCCTCAACGCCCTCTCCGGGCTCATCCCCGGGCACGAGCGCATCATCACCGTCGAGGACGCCGCCGAACTGCAGCTCCAGCAGAGCCACGTCATCCGCCTGGAGACCCGGCCGCCCAACGTGGAGGGCAAGGGCCGGATCACGGTCCGCGACCTCGTACGCAACTCGCTGCGCATGCGCCCCGACCGCATCATCGTCGGCGAGGTGCGCGGCGGGGAGACCCTGGACATGCTGCAGGCCATGTCGACCGGACACGACGGTTCGCTGGCCACCGTGCACGCCAACAGCGCGGAGGACGCGCTGATGCGGCTTCAGACCCTGGCCTCGATGTCGGAGGTCGAGATCCCCTTCCCCGCCCTCCAGGACCAGATCAACTCAGCCGTCGACGTCATCATCCAGCTCTCCCGCTTCCCGGACGGATCGCGCAAGGTGGTGGAGATCGCCCTGCTCTCCTCGCACGGCCGCGAGACTTTCCAGCTCGCCTCCGCCTCCCGCTTCGACGCCCGGCCGATGTCCGCCGACGGGAAGGTGCACGGCACCTTCGACCACCTGCCCCTGCCGCGGCGGGCCGCGGACCGGCTGCACATGGTGAGCGAATCCGTGCCGCCGGTCTTCGGGGTGGCGGACAGCGCGGACCGGCTGGCGACGAGGGAGGCCGGATAGCGCCCGTACGTACGCCCTGCCCGCCCCGGCACCACCCCACGCCCGCCCCCTACCGGGCCCACGCACCCTGACAGAGGACACCGGACCCTCATGGACACCACCGCCCAACTCGCGCTCGGCGCCACCCTGCTGGCGAGCGCCCTCGCCGTCACCGGGGTGCTCACCTACGCGGCGGGCCGCGCACAGCGGCAGGCCCTGATCGACCGGCTCGCCGCGACCGGCGCCGAATACGAGCTGCCATCGGGCCGCCGCCGGCACTTCGGCGGCGTGGACCGGCGGCTGCGCCGCACCCGGCTGGGACGCCGCATCCAGCTCAAGCTGGCCGCGACCGGACTCGACCTGACCCCCGGCGAGTTCGCGGTGTACGTGCTCGCCGTGGTCGTCGGCCTGTGGCTGGTGGCCTCCTCCCTCCTCGCGCCCTTCTTCGGGCCGCTCGCCGGGCTCCTCGGCGCGCTCGCCGCCAACGCCTTCCTCAGCCACCAGCGCCAGCGCCGTACGGAACAGTTCATCAGCCAGCTCCCCGAACTCTCCCGCATACTCGCCAACGCCACCTCCGCCGGACTCGCCCTGCGGACGGCCCTCGGCATGGCCGCCGAGGAGCTGGAGGCCCCGGCGGGCGACGAACTCACCCTCGTCACCAACCAGCTCGCCGTCGGCCGCTCCATCGACGACGCGCTCGGCGAACTCGCCGAGCGCCTGCCCTCCCGTGAACTGGTCGTGCTGGTCACGACGTTGATCCTCGCCAACCGCGCGGGCGGCACCCTCGTCGGCTCCCTGCGCAACCTCACCGCCACCTTGGAGGAGCGCAAGGAGACCCGCCGGGAGGTGCGCACGATGCTCGCCGAGGTGAACGCGACGGCCTTCACCGTTCCCGTACTCGGGCTCGGTGCGATGCTGATGATGAACTCGATGATGCCCGGGGCGCTGGCGCGGGTGACCGGCTCACCGCTGGGCCAGTTCGCGATCCTCGTCGCCGTGGGCCTCTTCGCCACCGGCTTCTTCGTCATCCGCCGCCTCGGCAAGATCGAGATCTGAGGAAGGGAGACCGGATCACCATGCAGGCCGTACTGCCCTTCCTCCTCGCCGCCGCCGTCGGACTCGCCGTCTACGGCGCCATCGCGGGCATCCGCATGTACCGGGCCGAGACCAAGCTGCCCGACGACCTCGCCGCCGCCCTGGAGGTCGGCGCCACCCGCACCACCGCCCGCGAGGCCGCCGTCGACCGCCTCGGCATGCCGCTCGCGCCGCTCGTGCTCCGGCTGATGGGGCCGCGAGGTGTCGACAAGAAGCGCCGCAGGATCGACCAGGCGGGCAACCCGGGGGGCCTCACCCTCCAGCGCTACGCCGCCCGCCGGGCCGCCTACGGGGTGTTCGGTCTGCTGATGGCGGTGGTCGGGCTGTCGGCCGACAGCCCGCTGTTCGCGGCGCTGGTGCTGGCCTTCGGCTGGTTCGCCGCCGACCTGGCGATCCGGCAGGCGATCCGCGACCGCAAGCGCGTCATCGAACGCACCCTCCCCGACTTCCTCGACGTCCTCGCCGTCGTCGTCTCCGCGGGCCTCGGCTTCCGGCAGGCGCTGGAACGCGTCGCGGAGCGCTACGAGGGTCCGTGGGCGGACGAACTGGGCATCACCCTGCGCCAGATGGACCTGGGCGTGGGCCGCCGTCAGGCCTTCGACGAGCTGCGTAAGCGCAACTCCAGTGAGCAGGTCGACCAGTTCGTCACGGCACTTCAGCAGGGCGAGGAACTGGGTGCGCCCATCGCGGACACGCTGATCCAGATCGCCACGGACATGCGCCGCACGGACGC
>NZ_JBOHCV010000348.1:0-2567 GCF_050698815.1 Streptomyces sp. | reverse complement strand
ATCATCTCGACCTCGGGATCACATGTCCCGAGAACCATGTCGATATCGAAAGCGGTCAGGCCCGCGTAAACGCGCTTCACCGTGTCGACAGGCTGTTCAGCCATTCTTCCTCCGTCATTTCAGGGTGCTACATGGATTTCTCTCGTGCCCGGTCCCGTACGACTCGGACCGCGACCGGGATTCCGCACGGGGCGTCGTACCGGCCCCGGCAGGACTACGGCACGGGACTCTGCACGCGGGGGGCCGCCGGGCTCACGGCAGGTGATCTCCGGGCGGCGCGCAGCGAACGGGCGATCACCGTCGGCCGCATGAGTGCGGACGGCGGAATCAGCATCTGCTGCACCTCCAGCATCACGCGGTGCACGTCCACCGACGTGTGACTGGCGCGGGTGACCTGACCCACGTACCAGTTGGCGAGGTCCGTGCCGAACGCCTTCGGTCCCACCGTCTCCGGGAAGATGAAGTCGCCCGCCGTCGCGATGCGCCACGGCATCTCGACCAGTTTGCCCACCGCCTGGAAGTACTTGCGCGTCATTGCGGCGGTCGGCCCGCCGGCGAGGTCGAGGCACGTCCCCAGTTCGAGCGCCTCCAGAATGGCCACGGTCATCCCCTGGCCGTACAGCGGATTGAAGCTGCACACGGCGTCGCCGATCGCCACGAAGCCGGCCGGCGGCCGGCTCAGCCGCTCGAAGAAGCGCCGACGGGCGTGGGGGTACGTGTAGCGCACCGCGTCGCCGTCGTCCACCGGCTCGGACCGGGCCAGCAGATCGGACATGTGGGACACGGGCAAACCCGCGGCGAACTCGGCGAAGCCGGCGGGATCTGTGGGCGCGTAGCTGCGGTGCCAGCCCCCGAGCGTGACGAGCCAGCGGTCTCCCTCCACGGCGAAGGCCGCCGCGGCCCGCTTGTCGTTCGGGGAGATCGAGGCCATCAGGTAGATCAGACCGCCCTGCTCCGTCAGCTGGTCACCGGGGAGGCGGTGCAGCAGGCGACTGGTGTAGCCGACGTCGATCTTCACCGTGTCGACCTCGGGTGCGGGGCATCCGAGATGCTCGAGCCAGCGGTCCCCTCGGTCACTCCGCCCCGTCGCGTCGACGACCAGATCGGCCGAGATCACCTCGCCGGTGTCGAGCTCCACGCCGGTCACCCGGCCGGTGACACCGGTGACGCCGGTGACCGACGCGCCGCCCCGCAGTTCGGCGTTGGCCAGCGCACTCACCCGCCGTCGCAGCGAGAACTCCAAGAAGGCACGGGTCAGGCTGACGCCGAGCATTCCAGTGGAGTACGGGATACGGAAGGCACCCATCTGATGGAACATGAGGTCGTTCCCGGGGTCCCACGGGACCGCGCCGCTCGCGGTCAACTCGGCGGTCAGACCGGGAAACACCTTCTCCAGTGCCAGACGTCCGCCGATGAGCAGGGCATGTCCGTGACGGGCCTGCGGCACACCCTTCCGGTTCCGCGCGTCGGCGGGCAGCTCATCCCGGTCGAGGACGGTCACTCTCTCGAACCTGCTGGCCAGCGTGCCAGCGGCGGTGAGGCCAGCTATGGAGCCTCCGATGACGACCGCATGCCTACCGAGCACGCCTACGCACCCACCTTCATCACAAGCCCGTGATCCCCTGGTTCACCGGGTCTCCTGGTGAGTCTGCGTCGAGGCGGCGGGCACATCGCCTCCGTGATTGCTCAATCCCCCGCGGGCAACAGAACTCGCCACCGCGGCCGAGGCACTCTCGCAGCACGAAACACGGGCACGCAGGCGTGGAAGGCTTCTTCCTCGCGATGAGTCGCTGACGGCCCCCACGGACCAGCAGCTGGTCGCGGAGGCCGTCTCGTTGAAGCAGGGCGAGCCCTTGGGTCAGAGACGCGCAGCTCGCCCTCCTTCACGGCGGAAAACGAACGACAGGTGTTGAGCGCCCGCGTCGCCGAAGCCAACGCCCGCAGCCGGAAGGACGACCGGTGTCCCGGCGGGATCACCGGCAGGGGCGTGGGCCTCCGGCGATCGGGATGCCGGTGCGCCGGGCCTGGGCGACGGACGCCGGGGAGTCCTCGCTGCGTGCGGCCTCCGTCGGAATCTCGGGGTCGGCCGGGACCGTCGGACGACCCGCCGGCGGCGTGTACCCCTCGAGGCGGGCGGTGCCCCACACGTACGGGTCGGCCTGGGCGCTGCCGAACGGCGACCACGCGAGGCGGGTCTGACCGGTCTTGTCCTGGGTGTCGGAGTCGTACACGAGAATGTTCGCCGCGAACCGCTCGGGATCCGCCGCGGCCGGCAGTTCCCCGAGAGGGATCTTCGCCTCGATCGTGTAACCCCGGTACGGCTCGCTGACCGCGGACGCGACGCGCATGCCGGGCGCGGTCTTCTCAGCGGGACCCTGGCGGTTGTCGGCGTCCCGCTCCGCGGCCGGACCGCCGTCTCCGTCCGTGAAGGGGAAGATGCCGGTCTTGAAGGTGACCGAGGTGTCGTCGCCGTTGCCGCGGGGATCGAGCGCGATCTCGACGGAGTCGGTCCGCCAGTGCCTCTTGGCGTCGTCCTTGTCCAGGCGGGTCCCCTCCCGGTCGTCCGT
>NZ_JBOHCV010000347.1:0-6250 GCF_050698815.1 Streptomyces sp. | reverse complement strand
CCGCTACACCAAGGACGGCAAGGTCATCTGGGCCGAGCAGTCCGTGCCGGGGCCGCTCGGCAGCTGACCGGCCCGGCGGCGGACCGCCGGCACCGCGGGCCGCCGTACCCGCCGCCGCATGCCTTTTCTAGTCGACCAGCATTGCGTGCGTCGCCCTAGCCGGGGCGGCGATCGACACCGTCGGCAGCCAGGGGGCTCGGCACCCCCGGAGCAGCTGTACGACATCCCCGCGCTTGCGGAGGGGTACGTCGTTCCAGGCGGCGAGCAGCTCCACGTCCGAGAATGCCGCGGTGCAGTGCGGATCCAGCCTCTGACGGAGCTGGGCCAACAGCCGTTTCGTCGTGGGAGAGTCAGCCTCAGCGTGTCCGTCGCAAGCCCAGCGCACAGCTGCTACGAGCCCAGCAGCTCTGGGGGCCTCGGGTGGGCCGAGGTAAGGCATGCCCTGACACCAGCCGTTGCGGCTGATGAGCTCTGCTGCCCCCTGAAGGGACAGGCCGGCAGTACTACTGTCGCGCGGTATACGGGCCATCGATGGGGTCGCTTTCGGGCAGTCATGGATTGATGGTTGGTGCCGCCGGCTGAAGCCGGCGACACCACCTGTGTCACGCCGACGTGTGCATTCCCGACTCCGGCCAGGGTGTGGATGGCGGGGTTCCAGTCCGGCAGGGCGGCAGGACTTGTCAGGACGTCATGAACCTGATCCGGGGGGGAAGGGAAGGCGGCGAGTGGCGCGCTGTTCGTTCACGGATACCTCAACCCTCCGTCTATGTGGACAACCGTCGCGTTGATGGAGCGTGCGGCGGGGCTGCTGAGGTACGCGATGGTCTCGGCCGTCTTGAGCCCGCTTCCTTGCTGGTCCGACAGGCTTCGCCCGGCAAGGCGCTGCTGGTGCTCGGGCGGCAGCGCACTGCCCAGACCCGTATCGAGCACTCCTGGAGCCACGACGACCGTTCCTACATTGTAGGACGTGTATTCCTGGGCGACGGTCAGAGCCAGCCCCGCGAGGCCGGCCTTCGACGTGGTGTACGCGGCCTGGCCGGGATTTCCGGTGAAGGCGGCTACCGAGGGATTCGGCACTTCCTCCGGGAGGAGTGCGACAGGACTGATGTCGCGGTCGATGATGATCAGCAGCGGTGCCTGTCGGGACAGGTGACGGTCCACGCTCTGGCGCTCGGCAGCGTTGGGCCACAGCGAGGAGACACCTGCCGTCCCCTTGTTCGGAGCGCGCCACGTCAGCCGCTGCTGCCCCTCGAAGAGGACGAGCACGTCGCCGTGTATCTGATGCGGGGAGAAGTTCTGCGAGTACATCCGGCCCTCCTAGCGCGTAGCCAAGGTCTGCTGACCCGACGTGCCGACCGGCTCCCCGTCGTCAGCCGCCACGGCGCCGTTCGCGGGAGGCGTCGTGCCGACCTCGCCGCGGCTCCTGCGGTTTCGTCCCCAGACACGGTCCCCGACGAGCAGAAGAGTGGCAGGCATGACGAGCCGACGGATGACCACGGCATCGAGAATCACGGCGACCGCGAGGCTGAGGCCCAGCTCCCTCACGATGCTGATCTGGGCGCTCATGAAGGATGCGAAGACGGCGACCATGATGACCGCGGCTCCGTTGACCAGCCCGGCGGTACGGGCGAGACCGCCGAGGACGGCTTCACGGTGCGAGAGCCCGTCGGCGTGCAGTTCCTTCATGCGAGCGATCATGATCACCATGTAGTCCATACTCAGACCGAACATCACGGCGAAGAGCATGAGCGGGGTGACGCTGTTGATGGTGTGTTCGGCGTCGCCGGAGACCAGGGCGAGGACTCCGAGACTGGCCGCGACGACCATGGCGTTGAATGCCAGGGCGAGAAGCGGCAGCCAGAGCGACCGGAAGGCGAAGACCAGGATCAACAGGCTGAGCAGGGCGACGATTCCGACCACCCACGGCACGGAGTCGATCACGAGTTGGTCGAAGTCGCCGCCGACGACTGTGGCGCCGGCGAGCTGGGCGGTGACTCCGTCACCGGTGACCGTGGGGAGTTCGTCCCGCAGATCGCTCACCAGGTGGTGGGAGGAGGCGGAGTCGGGATCGGCGGACGGGGTGATCATGACGCGGGTGACCAGGGTGTCGCCGTCGGGCGCCCAGAGTTGGCCGAGCGCCTTCTTGGCTTCCGCGGGCAGCCCGGCACCGCCGGTGGAAAGGGCCTTCGAGAGCTGCGACTTGGGCAGACCGAGGGTGGTGACGGCGTTGACCTCGGCGGCGCCCGGGGCGCCGTCGGCGTGGTCGGCGATCTTGCGTGCGGCGTTCAGCAGCGAGTCGTCCTGGCCTGCGGGCGCGGTGAGGACGACCTGCACGGGGAACATCTCACGCAGACCGATGTCGTCCTGAATGCGCTCCATACCGACGCGGGCGCTGTCGTCGGAGGGCAGGATCGTGGCGCTGGCGACAGGGACTTGCCAGGTGAGCTGGGCGGCAGGCGAGGCCAGCGGTGCGAACGCGGCCACGAGCGCGGCCAGGATGAGACCGGGGCGGCGGATGAGGCCCGAGGGCTTGCGCGCCGAGGCCTTCGCGGTGGCGGAGGTGCGGCGGCGGCGCAGCGTGCCCCAGTTGATGCGGTGTCCGAGCAGCGTGAGGATGGCCGGCAGCAGAGTCGTGGCCATGGCGACGGCTACGACGGTGACGATCAGCCCGCCGAGCGCGATGCTGGTGAACGACATGGCTCGGGGGACGAACAGCGCGGACATCGCGACGGCCACGGCGAGCCCGCTGAAGACCACCGAGTGTCCGACGGTGCGCATGGTCCGTTCCAGCGCGTCGGGCACGGCCCGGCCGTCGTCGAGTTCCTCCCGGAACCGCTTGATGATGAAGAGCGAGTAGTCGACGGCGACTGCCAGGCCGACCATGGAAACGATATTGGTGAAGAGGTTGTTGACGTCGGTGACGTTGGCCAGACCGAACCCGATGGCCTGGGTGATCACCAGTGTGATGCCGGCCAGGGCCAGCGGCACGATCATCGCGGCCACCGACCGGAAGACCAGCAGCAGGACGACGAACAGCACCGGGAAGGCGATCATCTCGGCGCGGGCGGCGTCCTCCTGGGAGTTCATGTTCAGGGAGTAGTCCAGGGCGGGGGCTCCCGTCACGTCCACCTGTACCCCGGTGGCGGCCTTCTCGGCGACGTCGTCCTGAACCGTCGGCACGAGGTTCTGCACGGTCGTGTTGTCACTGGTGAAGCCGACCTGGATGAAGGTCGTTCGTCCGTCCTCGGACAGCCACTCCGGGTGTGTGCGGTAGTCCGTGATCTGCGCGACACCATCGCGCTGAGCAGCGGTCCTGGCAGCCGGGACGGACTTCTCCGCGGCACCGTCCTTGTCGTGCAGGACGACAAGCAGGGAGTTGGGGGCCTCGTTGAAGGCCTTCTCCAGCGTGTGCTGTGCGTCCACGGAGGCGGACCGCGGGTTGGAGAAGCCCCCGGCCTTGAGCGCGCCGGTGAGCTGAAGGGCGAAGGGGACGGCCAGGGCCACTACCAGCAGCCAGGCCGCGATAACGGTTTTAGGCCTTCGGGCGGCCAACTGCGTGAGTTGCTTCATGAGGTGCTCCTCGGGGGTCCCGGACTGCTTCGCCGCGAGCGAGCCAGGAGGCGCCCGCGGCGTCGGGAACAACGGGCAGCGAGCACGCGTCACTGTTTCGATGATGGATCATTGATGTCGCATCACCATACCCAGAAGTAGTTAATGATGCAACATTGATGATGTGACACGCGAAAACGTCACAGCGTAGTCAGACCGGAACTAAGCGCTCCGGAAGTGAGAGCGTGATGCAACATTGATGACGCACCACGTAACGTAGATGGCACCCTCGCCGTCGAACACCTGACATTGGGACGAAACATGCTGTATGAGACATCGAAGAGAGCGGCCGCAGGCGACGAACCCGGTGCACTGCCCTTCGGCACGCAGCGCCAGGTGAGTGAGTTGAGGTTCCTCGTGCTTGCCGCCCAGAGAGAGGGCAACCGCCAACTGGCTCAAGCTCTCCGGGAGATCGGCCTCACGCCTGCCCAGGCCGAGGTCATCACCGTGCTCGAGGAACAGGAGCCACTGACGCTCGCGGCTCTCGGGCGCTACATCGTCTGCGAAACGGGAAGTCCCAGTCGCCTTGTGGACTCCCTCGTCAAGAAGGGGCTCGTGGAGCGCGAGAGCGGTCAGTCCGACCGCCGGGTGGTACACCTGCGACTCACCGCAGAAGCACGGGCGCTTGGCGAGCACATCAAGAAGATCGACGACGCCATCGACTCCGTCATCCTGGACAGGCTGGCCGGACACGACGTACAGCCGGTCATCGATGCCCTCCACCGCATCGTCTGCGGCACCAACGCAGGTTCCAAGGTGGCGCACCGCTTCCCGCCGGAACAGTGACTCCACGAGCGGCTGCCTCAAAGGCTCACCGACGACGCCACGACCCTCCTCATCGAATGGCACCCGCACGAGCCTCACGAACCTGCGCCCGTCCCTGGCTGATCACCGAAGAACGCGTTCCCTTGGGCTGGCGCAGCGACTTCAGAGAAACTGGCATAGCGAAGCCCCCGATGACCAAATCGATCACCGGAGGCTTCTTCGCTACCAGACAGGGAGAGTCGGGCTCCAAGAGCAGCCTTCTACTGCGCCTTAGCGGTCGTTGTAGATGCGATACCGACTAGAGCAGTAGGTTTCCCTGTAAGTGGAATTGCTTTCTCGGCAGATTTCGATCCCAATCCACCGATTTTCCGGCAGATTATGAGCCTGGCTGTTATCACTGGCATAGCTATAACTGCAGTCTCCGTCGTTTTTCCCGTCCATCGTGGAGTACACGTGATTGTAAGTACTCTGACCCACTGAAACATGAACCACGACGTGGTTACTGTCCGACTCGGTGTCACATATCTTGACGCGGTCTCCGTACTCCTCAAAATACACTTTACCGCTTCTGGGGCTGGCATCCGTCGTATAGTAAGGGCCGTAATCCCAATCGATAGCAGCAGATGCCGGCATCATAGAAACCATCAGGGTTCCCCCCAACGCCGCAGCAACCAGCGCAGCCTTAGCGCCCTTCTTCCCGATCTTGTTCACGAACTGGTTCTCCCGTTGAGTCTGAACCGAGGCATTGTCCTTGACGTTGCTCAGTTCTGTTTGACTGAAGGTGGGCGACATGACTCTTCATGGCACCCTTTCGTCTTTTCTCGGTGTGAAGCTAGCACCGCGAGGAGCAGCGGCAACCACGATTCGGTTGTCGCCGAAATACTTGCGCGAGCTTGGCTCTTGCGGATAGGGCGGGATGCGGGACGGTGCGCGGGCCGTGGTTCGCGCCGCTGGGAGGTCACGCGGTGATGCAGCGGTGGATGTCGCGCAGGTCAACTCAAGGTCGTGACGCGGCCTGTCAGTTCTCTGGTCTAGGGTCGCCCGCATGGCTGAGCCATCCTTTCTGACCGCCGTTCGCGAGTCGTACGACACGGTCGGCGCCGATTACGTCGAACGCGTCCCGCCTCCAGCCGCGATGGATCCGCTGTCACGCGCGATGCTGGCTGGGTTCGCCGAACTCGTGCGGACGGCCGGTCTGGGGCCGGTCGCGGACCTGGGATGCGGCCCCGGCCGCGTGACGGCGCACCTGGCCGGGCTGGGAGTGTCCGCCTTCGGCGTCGATCTGTCACCGAAGATGATCGGGCTGGCCCAGCAGGCCTATCCGAACCTGCGGTTCACCGCGGGCTCGATGACCGCGATGGAGATGAGGGACGACGAGCTCGGCGGCACCCTGGCCTGGTACTCCACCCACCACACGCCCCCGCAGTGGCTGCCGACGGTGTTCGCCGAGTTCCACCGCACGCTCGCGCCCGGCGGCTACCTGCTCTGGGGAGACTATGTCGGCGATGAACGGCTGCAGCCCACCCAGGGCTATGGTCATCCCGTGTCCTACGAGTCGTACCTCCTGCCCCTGAACCGCGTGATCGGCCTGCTGGAGCAGGCCGGACTCGTCGTCACCGCGAGGCTGGAGCAGGAGCCCGGCGGACGGGCGAACAGACCGCACGCCTGCCTGCTGGCCCGCAAGCCCGAAAAGAACTCCGGTAATACGGCTCGCGGTTAGCGCGGTTGCCTGGACTCTTCGCGCATATGCTTGAGGACCGCCTGGGCGTCCATCGTGCGTCGCATCCACCTGCTCAGAGGACGTTCGACCGCTCGGTGGATGCCCCAGGCCACGGCCAGCATGGAGCTGACTGCCAGAGGCAGGGTGTAGGCGGCG
>NZ_JBOHCV010000346.1:0-6132 GCF_050698815.1 Streptomyces sp. | reverse complement strand
GGGCTCGCCTGCGGCGTAGGGGGCCGCGGGCGTACGCGGCAGGGTGTCGGCCACCGCGTCGAGGAGGGCCCGCACCAGGTTCTCGGGGTCGGGGAGCCGCAGCGGCTTGCCGCCCGGCACGGGCACGGCATGGGCCTCGGCGGGCATGGCCGCGGCGATCGCCCGCACCTGCGCGACGTCCTGCGCGTCCAGCGGCCCGGCCCGCCAGGCGTCGATGTCCTCCGGACCGCTCAGGCCGGGCAGCAGCCGCCCGCGCGCGACGAGATGCACAGCATGCAGGGCAGCGGCACCCCAGCAGGCGGCGGCCGGGTGGGCGGCGGGGTCGTGGCGGGCACGGATCAGCGGCGGCAGGGCGTCGGGCAGGGGTACCAGCACGGCGGGGACGGTACGGGCACGGGCCCCGTTTCCATGCCGCCGAGCGACGGTCAGCTCGTACGGTGGCGTGTCCGGGGTACCCGGCCCGGGCTCCGGCAACGTCCCGCCGTCAGGCCGCCAGAAGGCGACCTTCCCCTCCCGGGCCGGCTCCCCCGGCACGAAGACCGCCGCACACCGCGCGATCCCCTCCCCCGGGGCCGTTCCCATCCCCGCCACCGTCACCTGCTCCTCGTGCTGTGCCCGCCCACTGTCTGAGCTGCTCACGAGTCTACGGGGCCCGACCCGACCATTCTCCACCCGCGACTCCCACGATCCATTCCAGCCGTTGGCGCAAAACGAACCCCCGACCCAAGTGCGCTGGCCCGCCCAAGCGGAGCAGATCGAGACAAACGAACCGGCCCGCCGATACACAGCAAGACTGGCCCCGCCAGGACTAAGTGGAATGAAATGAAGAAAATTTTGCGGCTGTGATCCACCACACATACCCAAAAGAGAGTTGCCCGCCACTTGCGCCAAATATAGTGTTCGAATCGACCACGCAGCGTGACAACACAACAGGGGGATGACTTATGGGAATTGCCACGAGACGAGTTTCCGTTATCGCAAGCGCAGCAGTCGCGATCGGAGCATTGACCGCTTTCCCCGCCTTGGCCGAAGGCGGCTTCACTTCATCCGCCAGCGGATGGGTGACGGGTAAAGAGTCGCGCCACTGGACCAAGAACAGCAGAAAAGGTTCCACCAGCGTGGAATTCTCCCGCTGTTCTGTAAGCAACGGAAGATTTAAGTACGCGGGCATACAGTTCAAGGAAGATATCCCCTTCCGCCCAGACAAGGTGATCAAGAGAGACAAGAATAGATGCGACAAGTCGAAATTCGGCAAGCCCGGTAAGGGAAAGTATTACTTTAACTATTCCAACCTGAACGGCAAAGATCGGCCGAGATCCTACCTGAACGTGAAGAAAATCTCCGTCAAGTACTGATCAAGCGCGCCTCCGGTCCGCCCTGACAGGGCGGACCGGACGGCATTCTCCAGGGAATCTTCCGTGCCTCTTCGCTACGTCTCCTGCACGTTCGCCTATCGGGCCGGTGAGCCGGTTCTGCGCTCACTCGACCTGGAATTACCCGCTGGCTGCACCGTGTTGCTCGGCCCCAACGGAGCCGGGAAATCCACGACCCTCTCCTTGGGCGCTTCCGTGCTCCTACCGCGCTCCGGGCACGTGGCTCTCGGCCTCCTAGACAGTGCACGGCGACGAGACCGCAGGAACTACCGGCGCAAGGTGGGTTGGCTGCCGCAGGATGTCGCGCCCGTGCCCGGCCTGACGGTCCGCGAACAGGTCGCCTACGCGGGATGGGTCAAGGGACTCTCCCGCCGTGACTCCTGGGACCGGGCCGCAGCGGCACTGGGGAGGGTGGGTCTCGCGGATCTCTCCGGCCGTCGCAGTAACCAGCTCTCCGGCGGACAGATGCGCCGTCTCGGGATCGCTCAATGCCTCGTGCATAACGCGGATGTGTTGCTGCTCGACGAACCGACCGCAGGCCTGGACCCGATCCAGCGTGGTGTCTTTCGCGACCTGTTGGCCGAACTGAGTACCTCGGTCGATTTCGTCGTCTCCACGCATCAGACAGAGGATCTGGCGGACATGTACGACACCGTGATCGTCATGGACCGTGGTGAAGCCGTGTTCCGGGGAAACATCCGGGATTTCCTCGCGCTGGCGCCGGAAAGCACGACAACCGAGCGGCGCCCTGAAATTGCCTACCGCGGCCTGGTCTCTGGAGAGGTGTGACGCGTTGCTGATCCGCACTGTTCTGCGCTGCGGCCCGGCCGGCTGGGTCGCACTCTTCTTCATCCCTGCCCTGCTCGTACTGGCGGGCGTGGACGTCACCGACGAGCACGTCTGGGAGACGGCCGCTGCGGGTGCGACCGTGCAATTCGGTTTCGTCACCACCGTGTGCGGAGGTTGCGCCGCGTGGGAGGGCTCGCGGATGCGCCGCGGTCGTGTGCTCGGTTGGGCACCTGTCCGCAGCGATGTGCGCCTCGCATGGGAACGGCTGGTGCCGGTGCTCGTTCTCGGGCTGCTGGCACAGACCGTCGTTACCGCCCGGTTCACCGTGCATGCCTGGGAATCCCCTGGCCATCCGAACCCCGGTCTGATCGCCGTATGGCTGGGCGCGCTCCTGGCGCACACGGCAGTGGGCTACATCGTCGGCTACCGGCTGCCCCAGCTGACAGGAGTCGCCGTGATGCTGGTGGGCGGTTTCTTCTGGGGGTTCTGGCCAGCGGCATTGGAGAGCCCTTCCTGGTTGAGACACCTCAACGGGCAGGGCACGGGGGACTGTTGCACCATCGACCGGGAACTCTCCGTACGCAGTATCGCGGCCACGCTCACGTTCAACCTCACCGCCATCCTTGGAGCTGTGCTGCTGACCATGCTCCGCGGCCGTACCGGCCGCAGACGACTCACGGCCGCCGTGCTCGCCACCGGGACCGTTGCGTCCGTCATTCTCGCTGTCCCTCTCGGATTCGACGGCTCCCAGGCCCGCGAGAAAGACCTCGACCGGTGCGCAGGCGACGCCCCTGCCATCTGCCTGTGGCCCGAGCAGGAGCCGGAACGCGCTGCGTTGCGGCGCCAAGTGGGGCAGACCGGAGCCCGGTTGGCGCAGGTGGGGGTCACCCTTCCACGGCGCCTCGCCTTCAGCGACGTCCGTACGGAACGCAAATGGCTCCTGGAAGAGACGGCCACCTCGGTCCTTCCAGAAGATGTCACCCCGTGCGCCGATGGGGACGACACGGAAGGTCGCCGAGAGGACGCCCAAACAGTCCTCTACATATGGCTCTCACTTACCGCTGGCACCGGATCCGGGACTTTCTCCGGACGCATGCCCGGCGACGCTGTCACGCTCGCGGAGAAAGCACACCGTCTTCCGCGCTCGGCCCAACAGGACTGGTACGAACGGAACATGCGCGCCGTCCGGCACTGCGGCACAACACCGCGACTCGACCCGGCGACCTACGCCTCGAAGAACGACGGCAACCGCCCATGACGTGGTGGCTGCGCGCTCACGCAGCCGGTACCAGTGCCGCGGCCCTCGTCGCATGCTTTCTGCTGGCGCCGCTCCTGTCCGCATCCGCGCTGCCGGTTCCCGCGCTCTTCACCGGCAACGCCGGCGGAGTCTCCGTACCCCTGCTCCTCCCCGCGCTGCCCGCCTGCGCGCTGCTGTACGGCTTGGCGCGGCCTCCCGCCGCGCTGCACGCGACCGCTGTACGACCGCTGGGGCAATGGCAGTTGGCCGGACTGCTCGGGGTCCTGCTCGTCGCCCTCGTCATCGGTGTGGCGGAGGCCGCCTTCCTGGACTTCCCGCTCGCCCTGGGGGCGGTGCGTAACCTGTGCGGCTACCTGGCGGCCGGGCTGGTCGCGCAGCGGCTCTGGGGCCCGACCTACGGACCGGCCGTCGCGGCGGCGTTGCCCGTGCTGTGCGGCCTCGTCGGGAACGGACCAGGGGGACGCCCGTACTGGTGGGCATGGCCGCTGCACACGGAGACATCTCTGCCCGCGGTCCTGGCCACAGCCCTCCTGCTGTGCGCCGCCGTGCCCTCCCTTCTCCGGCCACGCCGTCCGTAGAGGCGTGTTGGTACGGTCACGACATGTCAGAAATCAACGGGCCGGACCGTGACCCGGTCACCGCCGAGGACGTTCAGCACGCCGTCCGACTGGCGGTCACCGCCTTGCGCGGGGGGATGGAGGCGGACTGGAGTGCGCGGGCCGGTGCGCTGGAGTGGGACTGCTGGGACACCGTCGATCATCTCAGCGACGACCTGTTCGCCTACGCGGCACAACTGGGGCCCGAAACACCTCCGTTGACGGACCACGTCCCCTTCGCCTATGCGCGACGGCTGCCGGGCGGGCCCGCCAACACGATCTCCACGGTCCGCGATGCCGGTCCCGCCGGGCTGCTGCAGGTGCTGGAGGCCAGCGCTGCCCTGCTGGTCGCCATGGTGCGTACGACGCCGCCGGAGGTGCGCTCGTACCACACCTACGGGGTGTCCGATCCTGAGGGCTTCGCCGCTATGGGCGTCGTGGAGACGCTGGTGCACACGCACGACGTAGCCGAAGGCCTCGGCGTTCGCTGGGAGCCGCCGCCGGCCGACCTGTGCGAACGGGTGCTGGCCCGCCTGTTCCCGGATGTAGTGGTGGACGCGGCTCCTTGGCCCTCGCTGCTCTGGGCCACCGGCCGCGCGGAACTGCCCGGCCACCCTCGCCGCACATCCTGGCGATGGACCAGTGCCCCGGTGCACGAGGCTGACCTGCGCCCGACCTGAGGCGGGACGAGGCGCCGACCACTTGACCCGAAGCGAACGACGAATGGCAAGGAGGAATACCCGCTCCTTGCCACTCTCAACGTATAGCGCACCCGGGGGCTTGCGGCAAGACCCCGGTCGTGCCGCAGAATCTCCGGCCAAGGCCGGAATCTGCGGAAACGGGGTGTCGCGAAATGCGTGTGCTGTTGTCGACGTATGGGTCGCGCGGGGACGTCGAACCGCTGGTGGGACTCGCGGTGCGACTGCGGGCACTCGGCGCGGAGGTGCGGGTGTGCGCGCCGCCGGACGAGGACTTCGCGCAGCGGCTTGCCGGTGTCGGCGTGCCGCTGGTGCCGGTCTACATGTCGGCGCGTGCGCTGACGAAGGCGGCGCCGCCGCCGTCATCCCTGCCCCAGCGTGCGGCCGAAGTGATCGCCAGCCAGTTCAACGCGGTCGCCGCGGCGGCCGAGGGGTGTGACGCGCTGGTGGCGACCGGCATGATGCCGGCCGCGGCCGGCGCGCGGTCGGTGGCCGAGAAACTGGGCATCCACTCCGTGTCCGTGACCTTCCAGCAGCTCACCCTGCCCTCGCCTCGGCGCCCGCCGCTGGCGTATCCGGGCCGGCCGCTCCCGCCGGAGGTGACCGACAACCGGGTGCTGTGGGATCTGGACGCCCAGAGCATCAACGCGCTGTTCGGTACGGCACTCAACACGAACCGGGCGTCGATCGGCCTGCCACCGGTGGACAACGTCCGCGACTACGTCATCGGCGACCAGCCGTGGCTGGCCACGGACCCGTTCCTGGACCCGTGGCAGGAGACGCCGGACCTCGACGTCGTCCAGACCGGCGCGTGGATCCTGCCCGACGAACGGCCACTCCCGGCCGAGTTGGTGGCGTTCCTGGACGCCGGTACACCACCGGTGTACGTGGGCTTCGGCAGCATGCCCATGCACGCATCGACGGACGTCGCCCAAGTGGTCATCGAGGCGGTCCGAGCGCAGGGTCGCCGCGCGGTCGTGGCCCGCGGCTGGGCCGACCTGGCCCTGACCGGCGACCGGGACGACTGCTTCGTCGTCGGCGAGGTCAACCAGCAGGCACTGTTCGGACGGGTGGCCGCCGTCGTGCACCACGGCGGCGCGGGCACCACGACGACGGCGACTCGGGCGGGCACGCCTCAGGTGGTGGTACCCCAGTTGGCGGACCAGCCGTACTGGGCCGGCCGGGTGGCGGATCTGGGCATCGGCGCGGCACACGACGGTCCGACTCCGGCCTTCGAGTCCCTGTCGGCCGCGCTCAGGACGGCCCTGACTCCCGAGACCCGCGCACGAGCGACCGCCGTGGCCGGCACGATCCGCACCGACGGGGCGACGGTGGCCGCGAAGCTGCTGCTCGACGCGGTCAGCCGGGAAAGGCCGCCCGTGTCCGCGTGAACCACGCGGGATCACCGAGCCGGGACC
>NZ_JBOHCV010000345.1:0-5112 GCF_050698815.1 Streptomyces sp. | reverse complement strand
GCCATGGGGTGTGCGGTCGCGGGCAGCGCGGCGATAAGCTCTGTGGAAGCCATGAGATCCGTTTCCGATCTTGATGGTCAGACCCCGGTCCGTGTTCCCGCACAGGCCGGGGTTGTTTGTCGCGATGGACGCTAGCCGCATCTGACGACCCGTCGCAACCTGATCACCCAAAGTCATCCGTGCTGGTATACGCGCGACTTGGGGCGGGAGGGCGGGTAAGACCCACCGCCCATTCCTACAGAAACGAGCTCGGACTCCGAGGCCCGCCGCTCGGCGCTCAAGGCCCGGCGCTCACCTCCGCCGCGACGCCCCCTGACGGGCGTCACGCCCCAATCCCACGCGACGAACGCCACCCGAGCGCCGAGCGCCACAGCGAACTCCCCCGGGCGCGCTCCGCCTTCGACGGTGCGGGCGCCGGGACAGCTCGCGCTCAGGGTCTCGGGGTTGCGGGCGCCTTCACTCCTTCGAGGAAGGCGGTCCACGCAGCGGCCGTAAAGAGGAGCGCCGGCCTGGCGGGGCACTTGCTGTCCCGAACGGGGATGGTGCCGGGTATCTGAGCGGCAGTCTCGAGGCAGTCGCCGCCTGCGGCGTTGCTGTAACTGCTCTTGCGCCATTGCGCGTTCGTCAGGGCATCTCGGGTGACACGCATGAGTAGTGCTCCTCCATGACCATGCGGATCAGCTCCGCAGACCCGACCGGGGACAGTGCGTTGGCTTGGAGGCGATCGTAAAGGACGGCGCGCCTCATCACCTCGGCGGATTCCTCGATCAGGCGGCCGAAGACGATGCCCTCTTCGTACGCCAACTCGTGCCCGTCCGGCAACGACAACAGCGTGAACGAACCTCCCATGGTGGCGGGGTCCGCGCTCTTGAACGGTACGACCTGCATGTGGATGCGCGGCCGCTCCCCCAGACGCAGCAGGTGTGCCAGTTGCTCTCGCATGACCTCTCGGCTGCGGACGATCCGGTAAAGCACCGCTTCGTCCAGGACGCTCGACACCCATGGAGGCTCGGCCCTCCCGAGGATCGCTTGACGGTCAAGCCGTGCCGCGACCTTCACTTCCGGTGCCTGCGGGGCGCGACTCGGTGGAGGGCGTGCTCAAGCAACTGAGCGATCTGGGCGAGTGAGCAGAGTCAGACGACGGTGGCTGCGGCTGCGACGGCCAGGTTGAACAGGTCGGGACGACGTCATCTGGCCACCGAACAGGGCGGCAGCCACTGGTAGCAGTCACCGCACGGGTCGGCACGCGCCATGGGAGGCTGGTCTACGCCCTGTTTCGTGTGCTTCGTCGAAAGCTCTGCGGATCTCGACGGGGATGCGTCCGCGTGGGGGCAGGTCGTCGTAGCCGTGTTGCCAGGCCCATTCTCTGATGGCTTGTGAGTCGATGGTGTTGCTGTGGGCGTCGATCTCTTGCCGGGTGAGGTGGCTGGCCTGACCGGTGCTGGGTTCGAATGGGCGGAAGGATGGTGGTTCTTCCAAGAGGCCGTCGGGGAACATCGGGACGCTGATGTCGCCGGCGACGAAGCGGGTGAGAAAGGCGGTGATGGTGCCGGTGAAGGTGAACCAGCGTGTGCCGTTCGGTTCCTTAATGGCGACAGCCCAGGATTCCGGGTCCGTGGCTTGGTTGGTGACCCAGAAGAGGTAATCGCCGTTGCCGGTGCCGCCAGCGGGTTGGAGGGCCTCGACCGGGTAGGGCATGGGTTCCCCGGTCCAGTCCCGGCTTCTCTCCAGCGCTGCTCGGATGCTGGGTGTTTCTCCTTCGATGTCGAGGAAGTCGGTGGGGGCGTAGCTGCGGGGTTGGTAGATGGAGAGAAAGCTGTTGAATTGTCCCGGCCCGTATGCCTCGACCAGCTGCTTGTAGTCCTCGGGGAGTCGGGTCCCAAGGATGCGTTCCACCGTGTCCCAGTCGGGTTGCGGCTGCTCTGGGATGCGTCGTGTGGGGGGTGGGCACAGCTCTGCGAGGCGGTCCAGTTCGGTCATCAGGGCTCCTGAAACGACGCGGGGTTGGTGAGCGGCTCGTCGAAGAGGCGTGAGCCATCACGTCTGAAAGCCGCACGGCCCCTACTCTTCAGCGGGAACCCGGGACGCTGCTACAGTCCGTAATTATCGCTGGTCACAGTCTGTTCGGCGAAGGCGAGGAGGGTGCCGAGGTCGACAGGCCGGCTGGCCGCTGAGGACCCCTGGAGGTGCAGTGCGCCGTCCCATTGCGCTCGCCAGACGTCCGCGTGGCGGTTTTCCCATTCGACGAGGCTCCCAGGAGCCTCCTGCAGGAGCTCGAGTTCCCGCAGGAGGATCGGGAGCGTGGCGAATCCGCGGTGAGGGCCTGTACTTCCGCTTCGCGTCCTGGTGTTGTCATAGCGCATCTTGAGGAAGGGGACGGGCTCGCGGTCGAGTTTGGTCGGCCGCAGCATCTTCCGGACCCTTGCCTGCGCTTCCTCCTCATCCTCGGTTCCCGAAAACTCTGACCGGTATCCGGGGAACACCGCGTAGGCAACGGAGTGGAGGTCCGGGTGTTCCTTGACCAGGTAACCGTGCACTCCGGGCGGGGCGGCTGCCATGGTGTCGAATGAATATCCCGGGTGGCTGAACCCCTCGATGGGCACCAGGTGGCGGCCGGAAGACGTCACCTCGGAGGTGCGTTCCCGCGCGAAAGTCAGCAGTGCGCGCACCAGATCATAGTCGCAGATGTCCATCACATTGACCTGGAACAGATGGCCCTTGTCTTCGCTCAACGCAGCGAAGAAGTTGAACCTCGGATTCGGCGACCAATGCCACGCATCTGAGAGGCCGTCAAGAGGTCCCGCGCCGGGAAGGCGGGAAACATCGGTAATCAAATCCATTGGGGCGTCTCCTGTACCTCGCCGTACGTCAATTACAAGAATAACCGGGGCCCATGTCCTGACGATAGTTCTCGCCCATTTGGGTTCCGGCACTGGAGACCCTCTGTCGATACGCTCGGCCAGGGTGCCTGCGGGGGTCACGCTACGAGACGCTCAGAATCTCGTATCAGGAGCCGCCATCTACAGCATCCGACCTTCTCTGCGAGGCGGAGTCGGTGGCCATAAGCTCACGCAGAGATCGTCCCAGTTCCCGGGCAAAAGCGATTGCGTTTTCGCGATACCAGCCGGTCCGCAGATGAAAGTCTTCGTCCGAGATGAAGTCAACTACGGCACCTGTGAGACAAGAGTGGATCACATGCAACTGCTGAATCGTAAAAGTAACTTCACTTCTGTGGTTCACAGAGGCGATCAGAGCTAGCCCTTCATTAATGTCGTCAGCCGCCTCCCGGGTGGATCCGAGGTAAAATTCTACAATCTCTCCTCCCCAATTACCTCCGGTCACCAGGCTTAGACACTCCCTAACTAGAGATGCCTGAGGTGGCGAATCGGTCATTACCTTCTGGGGAAACAGGGATCCTTGCTCTCACTTCGTCTGGTACCTTCCGGAATCAACCGTCGGCGCCGAGCACCTGCACAGTTTTTTAGGGACCGCTCGCGGCGCCCACCGGGCGCGCTCAGACCAGGGCGGTGCCGATCAGGCCCTCTCGGGTGACCAGGGCCGCCAGTTGGTCCTCGGGCAAGTCCTCGGTGCCGGAGGGGCGTTGGGGGAGGACCAGGTAGCGGCTTTCCGCGCTGGAGTCCCAGACCGTGATCTCGCGGCCCGGCGGGAGGTCGAGGCCGAACTCCGCGAGGACCGCGCGCGGTTCGCGAACGACGCGAGAGCGGTACGCCTCGCTCTTGTACCAGGACGGAGACGGTCCGAGCAGCGCCACCGGGTAGCACGAACACAGCGTGCAGACCAGCACGTTGTGCCGGTCGGGGGTGTTGGCGACGACCTTCAGGCGCTGCTCCTGAAGTCCGCCCGCCATGGACAGGCCGACCTCCGGCAGGGCGCCGTTGGCGTCGTCCAGCAGCCTCTCGCGGAAACCGGGGTCCGTCCATGCGCGAGCGGCGATACGCGCGCCGTTGAGCGGAGACGCACCGTTGAGCACGCCGCTGAGGATCGCGTCCAGTTCGTCGTCGGTGACGTGTCCGGCGGCGATGAGCCGCTCCTCCAGCCGGCGCACCCGGGCCGCGACGGGGTTGCTGGTGTGTTCTCCGCTCATGTGGCGGTCTCCTCGGCAGGTACGACAAGTTCCAGATACGACTGCCACAGGTCGAGCGTCACCTCGTGCGTCCCCTCGCCCCACAGGTCGTGGGCGGCAAAGGCGACGGTGTAGACCGGCTCGACGCGGGGTGCGGGACGATGACCGGCCACGTCGTCGGCAAGCGGCCAGCTGCCGGTGACGGCGACGATGCGCCCGGTGCGGCCCCTGGCGTATTGCGGCAGCCGTGTGTGCCCGGCCGGATCGACTGCGCGGGTACGGACCCGGTCCCCCGGCGAAAAGGCGGTGGGCCGGTCAGTCGTCACCGGGCACGCCCCGCTCCGCCGTGAGGTGCTCGATCGCGTGGAGCCAGCGCTCGTAGTAGGAGGCCGCCAAGTACTCCTGCGGCGGCATGCGTTCGATGGCGTCGCGGAACTCGTCCAGTGCGTACACCCCGCGCCGTACGAGGGCGGTGTTGAGGGCGTAGACCCGTGCCTCCCAGTCCGCGTGGAAGACCGGCTCGTCCTCCTCCGCCTCGACCGGCCCGAAGCCCGTCTGCCCGCCGACGTCGTTGACCCTGCTCATGTGACGCAGCCTAGGCGCCGATACCGGCACGGGGAACTCTCCGGCGCTCCGGCGCGCCCCTTCATCCTTGGCTGTTCGCCGAGCTCCGGCCCCACCCGGGCACCGATGGGCAGCGCCCGGCCCCGCGACCCTGCGGACTGCGGCTGCGGCTGCGGCTGCGGGGCGAAGTGCGCCGGTCGAACCGGTCCCGGTTCGGTGACCCGCGTCACACCCGGCTCCTGTCAGCAATCGGGGCGCCGTCTCGTTCAAAGGGCGCGCGAACGAGACAAAGGAGCAAGCCATGAAGCACCGCATCGTCGTACTCGGCGCCGGATACGCCGGGGCCTTCGCCGCCGGAAACCTGGCCCGCCGGCTCTCCCCCGCCGACACCGAGATCACCGTCGTCAACGCCGTGCCCGACTTCGTTGAGCGGATGCGGCTCCACCAGCTCGCGATCGGCCAGG
>NZ_JBOHCV010000344.1:0-6630 GCF_050698815.1 Streptomyces sp. | reverse complement strand
GGCCGGGGAGGTCGCGCTCGTACGCAGCCGGCTGCCCGACAGCGGCGTGCCCGGTGAGCAGCCCCGCTACGAGCAGGTCGCGGCCTGCCCGCTGGGCAGGTGACGCGGCCGGTTACGGTTGGGGGCGTGAATATCAAGACGAGGACGCGCATCGTGAGCGGTGCGCTGGTACTGATGCTCATCGTCGTCGCTGTCGCCGCCGCGCTCGGCGGTTAGGGCCCGCCCGGGCCCTGCCCCGCCGGGCGCGGCCGGCGGCCGGCTACCAGGCGAACGCCTCCGGCGTCGGTCCGGGGCCGGGAAAGATCTCATCGAGGGACGACAGGATCTCGTCGTCGAGCTTCAGCTCCACGGCCCGCAGCGCCGAGGCGAGCTGGTCCGTGGTGCGCGGGCCGACGATCGGGCCGGTGACTCCCGGCCGGGCGAGCAGCCAGGCGAGCGCCGTCTCTCCCGGCTCCAGGCCGTGCTTGGCGAGCAGGTCCTCGTACCGCTGTACCTGATCGCGCACCTTTGTGTTCGACAGCGCGTCGGCCGACCGCCCCGACGCCGTGCGCCCGGAGCCGCCCTCGGTCTCCTTGCGGATCGCGCCGCCCAGCAGCCCGCCGTGCAGAGGCGACCAGGGGATGACACCCAGGCCGTACTCCTGCGCGGCCGGAATCACGTCCATCTCGGCGCGGCGCTCGGCCAGGTTGTACAGGCACTGCTCACTGACCAGACCGTAGGAGCCGCGGCGGGCCGCGGTCTCGTTCGCCTGGGCGATGTGCCAGCCCGCGTGGTTGGAGGAGCCGACGTAGAGGATCTTGCCCTGCTGGACGAGCACGTCGATCGCCTGCCAGATCTCCTCCCAGGGCGTGCCCCGGTCCACGTGGTGGAACTGGTAGAGGTCGATGTAGTCGGTCTGCAGCCGCTTGAGGCTGGCGTCCACGGCGCGGCGGATGTTCAGCGCGGAGAGCCGGTCCTGGTTGGGCCAGCGCTCGCCCTCGGCGGCCATGCTGCCGAAGACCTTGGTCGCCAGCACGGTCTTCTCGCGGCGGCCACCGCCCTGCGCGAACCAGCTGCCGAGGATCTCCTCGGTGCGGCCCTTGTTCTCACCCCAGCCGTAGACGTTGGCGGTGTCGAAGAAGTTCAGTCCCGCACCGTGTGCGGCATCCATGATCGTGTGACTGGCGGCCTCATCGGTCTGCGGTCCGAAGTTCATCGTTCCGAGGACGATCCGGCTGACCTTGAGACCGGTGCGGCCCAGCTTCGTGTACTCCATAAGGCACAAGCCAACGCCCTGGAGTGCGCTCCAGGCAAGCGTCTACGCGCCGCTGGGTTTCCCGCGAGCAGCGATGACCTCGAGCTGAGGCCGCGCCCGGCAGGGGCGGCTAGCTCCGGAACGTCGTGCGATAGGCCGCCGGGGTGGTGCCGAGGGCGCGGCGGAAGTGCTGGCGCAGACCGTCTCCGGTTCCCAGCCCGCTGCGGGTCGCGACCGCGTCCACCGGCAGATCGGTGGTCTCCAGCAGTTCGCGTGCCCGCGACAGGCGTTGCCCGTTCAGCCACTTGAGCGGGGTGGTGCCTACCTCGTGGGAGAAGTACCGCCCGAAGGTGCGGGTGCTCATACCCGCCCGCACAGCCAGCTGTTTGATGGTCAGGGGCTCGTGCAGCCGCTCGACCGCCCAGTCGAGGACGGGGGCCAGCTCGCTCCCCGCCGCGTCCCGCCGATACGGGGCGGCTGATGCCGGCCGGAGCGGTACGAACTGTGCCTGGTCGCCTTCCCGATGGGGCGCGACGACCAGCCGGCGGCCGATCTCACCGGCCACGGCGCTGCCGTGGTCACGCCGGACGATGTGCAGGCACAGGTCGATGGCGGCTGCCGAGCCGGCACTGGTGAGGACGTCGCCGTCGTCTACGTAGAGCGGGTTCTCCTCGACATGCACGCGCGGGTGACGGCGGCGCAGTTCCTCCGCGTACATCCAATGCGTTACCGCCCGGCGCCCGTCCAGCAGTCCGGCGGCAGCCAGCACGAAGGCGCCCGAGCAGAGCGAGGCGATGCGGGCACCGCGGGCGTGGGCGGCGCGCAGCGCGTCGAGCAGCGGAACGGGTGGCTCGGTGCCGTTCATCATGAGCGCCGGGACGATCACCAGATCGGCTACGCGGAGTGCCTCCAGGCCCCGCTCGGCCTCCAGTCGCAGACCACCGGCGGCACGCTGCGTACCGGGAGCGGTGGCGCACAACGTCAGTTCGTAGCGCGGTGCCTCGAAGACGCTGCAGGGCACCGCGAGTTCGAAGAGCGAGGTCTGTTCCAGCACGGGGACCGCGACGCGGACCGGCTGCGGGACGGAGACTGCGGACATGGCGTAAATCTAGTGCACTCTGTCATTTACGCCAGTGGATCGGCCGACGCCTGGAATCAAGGCTGGGGCCATGACCTCCATACGCTCCGCTCGGCCCGCCGCCGGGCCGCCGGCGCACTGGCGCCTCGGCATCGCGGGGATGGCCGGCATCGGCGTCACCTTCGGTTTCGCCCGATACGGCTACGGCCTCTTTCTGCCCCACTTCCGCACGGAATTCGACTTGTCCGTGTCCATGGTGGGGTTCATCGCAAGCGCGACCTACGCCGGTTACCTGGTGGCGTTGCTGCTGGTCGGTGTGCTTGTCGGCCGCGTCGGGCCGCGACCTCTCGTAGTGGCGGGCGGTCTCTCGGCAACACTGGGCACGGGGATGGTGGCATTCGCGCGCGGCCCGCTCACCCTGGCGGCGGGACTGGTGCTGGCCGGGACCAGTTCCGGCTGGGCCTGGGCACCGTACTCGGATGCTGTCGACCGGCTCGTGCCGCGTGCGCGGCGCGCGCGTGTCATGGGCGCCATCGCCACCGGCACGGCCTTCGCCGTCGCGATCGCAGGACCGCTGGCGCTGCTTGCGCAGCGGACCGGGTGGCGCGCTGTCTGGTGCATCTTCGCGCTGGTGTCGCTGGCGGCCACGGTCCACAACGCGCGCGTACTTCCCGGGGGCCCGCACCCGCCCCGTGGCCCGCATGATCCGCACCTTTCCGGTGGCGTGCGTATCCGGTGGTTCCTCCGCGGTGCAGCGGTTCCGCTCTTCTGACGGCTGCGCTGTACGGAGTGATGGGCGCCGTCTACTGGGCGTTCGCAGTGGAGTCGATCGCAGCTGTGGCGGGAAACGACAGCGTCGCCGTCCCCCTCTTCTGGACGCTGATGGGCCTCGCAGGCACCGCAGGTGTGCTGACCGGACACGCCATCGGGCGGTTCGGGCTCCGCCGCGTGCACGCCGGGCTCTTCGCGGGGATATCCGCCGCGATCGCGCTGCTCGCGTTCGCTCCCGGCGCGCTCCCGGCGGTGCTCACGTCCGCGCTGCTGTACGGGCCGTGCTTCATGGCGGGCTCGGGACTGCTCGCTGTCTGGAGCTACCGGATGTTTCCGGAGCGACCTTCGACCGGTTTCACGGGTACCGTCCTGTTCCTCGGTCTCGGAACGGTCATCGGGCCGGCGGCCCTGGGCGCCGCGGCGGACGCGTACGGGCTGCGTGCCGCGCTGCTGGCCACTGCCGTGCTGGGCGCGGCTTCGCCGGCAGCACGCCCGTCCCCCACCGGTGCGGCAGAGGCACGAGCTGATGCTGGACACTGGTGACCATGTCTCTGCTTGTGCGTGCCGCGACCCTGTCCGCCGCCGGGGTGCTGGCCATGCTGGTCGCGGCCGGTTCGCTGGGTGCCGCTCCTGATGCCGTCGCCGCGACAGCGGAGGGTAAGGGTGATGGCTTCAGGATCAAGAGCCCCCGGATCACCGAGTCCAGCGGGCTCGCGGCGAGCCGGGCGCACAAGGGCGTCTACTGGACGCACAACGACTCCGACGACGGCCCGTACGTCTATGCCGTCGACTCCGCCACCGGCAAGACCGTCGCGACGGTCACCCTGCGCGGGATCAACCCCCGTGACGTGGAGGCCATCTCCGTCGGGCCGAACGGAAACGTGTACGTCGGCGACATCGGGGACAACCTGAACGGCGGATGGAACGAGGTGTGGATCTACCGCTTCCAGGAGCCGGAGCGGCTTCGCGACGTGACGGTCACGCCCGTCCGTTACACCGTGCGGTACGCCGACGGCCCGCGCGACGCCGAGTCGCTGATGGTGCATCCCAAGACGGGCCGGGTCTACATCGCCAGTAAGAACCAGAAGGAGAAGGGCGGCATCTACGCCGGCCCCGAGCGGTTGTCGGCGTCCGGCGTGAACACCTTCCGGCGGATCGCCCGTACGGAGATCTGGGCGACGGACGGCGCGTTCTCGCCGGACGGCACCCGGCTGGTGCTGCGGGGCTACTTCGGCGGCGGGATGTACCGCTGGCGGGGCGGGAAGCCCGAGCCGCTCGACACCCCGGTGAGCGTGCCCATGGCGGGGCAGGGTGAGTCGGTTACCTTCGCCCCGGACGGCCGCACCCTGATGTGCGGTTCGGAGGGCAAGCGCAGCTCGGTCGACCCGCTGGAGCTGGACGGCGAGCTGCTGCCTTCGAGCGTCGCGGAGCGGGAGAAGGATTCGGGCAGCGGTGCGACGAAGGGCTCGGACGGGTCCGCCGGCGGCGCGGACGACGACCCGGGCGGCGACCAGAGTGTCGTCATCGGCGGTGTCACCTTCGTCGTCGCGGTCGGCCTGTGGATGGGACTGCGGCGCCTGTTCCGGCGCCGCGACTGACGGGTCGGCTGACCCGCCGCGACTGACCCGCCGCCGACTGACCCGGGTCAGCGCTTCTTGCTGTCGATGAGCGCCTCGAAGCCGTCCAGCAGCGGCCGCAGCCCGAACCGCATCGCCTCTTCGCCACTCATCGAGTAGGCGTCCTCGTCCAGCCCGGCCAGTTGCGGGTACGTGCCGCCGGCCATCGCCCGCTCCAGATAGGGCACTTGCGCCGTCCAGAAGTCCTCGTCCGAGAGGCCGGAGTCAGCCGCGGCCTGCTGCTGGAGTACGTGGGTGCGCGCCACGCCCGTCATGTAGGCATCTGGATCGGAGTCCTGCTCGGCCTGATCACCCCGAACCTGGAGGCGGCGGGCAACCTGTTCGCCGTGGCCTTCCCGTTCGGGATGATCTCCAGCGTCTTCACCCCGCCCTCCGCGATGCCGGACTGGCTGGGCGCCATCGCCATGTGGAACCCGGTCTCGTCGACCGCGAACGCCGTACGCGACCTGTACGGCAATCCGCTGCCGACCGGTGACAGCTGGATCGAGCAGCACTCGGCCCTGACGGCGGTGGTGTGGCCACTGGTCATCACGGCGGTCTTCCTGCCGCTCGCCGTACGCAAGTTCCAGCGGCTGTCGGACTAGGACCCTGTCCGGTCCGGGCACCCGAAGACGGGCGCGGACACAACGACGGGCCCGGACGCGAGTCGTCCGGGCCCGTCGTCGTGTCGTCGTTCCGGTTAGATGTTCTCGATCACGTGGTCGACGCAGCGGGTCAGCGCCTCGACGTCGGAGGGCTCGACGGCCGGGAACATCGCGACCCGCAGCTGGTTGCGCCCCAGCTTCCGGTAGGGCTCGGTGTCGACGATGCCGTTGGCCCGCAGCACCTTGGCGACGGCGGCGGCGTCGATGTCCTCGTTGAAGTCGATGGTGCCGACGACCTGCGAGCGCTGGGTCGGGTCGGCGACGAAGGGAGCCGCGTACTTCGAGTCCTCCGCCCACCGGTACAGCGTGCCGGAGGACTCCGCGGTGCGACGCACAGCCCAGTCGAGGCCGCCGTGGCCGTTGATCCACTTCAGCTGGTCGTCGAGGAGGAAGAGCGTGGTGAGGGCGGGGGTGTTGTACGTCTGGTTCTTGCGGGAGTTGTCGATCGCCGTCGCCAGGTCGAAGAACGCCGGGATGTGCCGGTCGGAGGCGGCGAGGCGCTCGGCCCGCTCGATGGCCGCCGGCGAGAAGACGGCGAGCCACAGGCCGCCGTCGGCGGCGAAGGACTTCTGCGGCGCGAAGTAGTAGACGTCGGTCTCGCGGAGGTTGACCGGGAGCCCGCCCGCGCCAGAGGTGGCGTCGACCAGTACGAGCGCGTTGTCGTCGGCACCCGGCACGCGCCGGATGGGCATCGCGACGCCGGTCGAGGTCTCGTTGTGCGTGAAGGCGTAGACGTCCGCGCCGGCCTCGGCCCGCGCCTCGGGGTGGGTGCCCGGCGCCGACTCGATCACCGTCGGCTCACCCAGCCACGGCGCCTGCTTGGCGGCCTTGGCGAACTTGCTGGAGAACTCGCCGAAGGAGAGGTGCTGCGACCTGGACTCGATCAGTCCGTGCGTCGCGATGTCCCAGAAGGCGGTCGACCCGCCGTTGCCGAGGACGACCTCGTAGCCCTCCGGCAGCTCGAACAGCTCCTTGACGCCCTCGCGGACCGCGCCGACCAGGTTCTTGACGGGGGCCTGGCGGTGAGAGGTGCCGAGGAGGGAGGTACCGGTGGCAGCCAGGGCGCTCAGCGCCTCCGTACGCACCTTGGACGGGCCCGAGCCGAATCGACCGTCGGCGGGCTTGAGATCTGCGGGAATCTGGAGATCAGCCACGGTCGGAAGCCTAGTCCGTCCGTCGCCGGGACACGGGAAGGGGTCCACCGGATGAGACGGGCCGAGGGCCGCGGGTTCCCGTGAGGGGTCCCCCTCCGCGCGGGGCACGTGC
>NZ_JBOHCV010000343.1:0-1892 GCF_050698815.1 Streptomyces sp. | reverse complement strand
GCGCGCCACGTCGCGGCGGCGACAGCCGGCGGCAGTGCGCCGGCCCCGGTGATGATCTCGGCCCGGCGGTGGGTGTCCGAGGGCGGGAGCAGCTTGCCGATGTAGCCCCGGCGCCAGTCGCCGTTCGTGTCGGCCGCGATGTCTTCGGCGGTCCGGGCGAAGAACGCCTTGTGCCGCTCGTTCAGAATCGGCGCCGGGTCGACCAGCACCGCTGCCCGTACGGCGTCGGGCCGGGCCGCGCACGCCAACGCGACCAGGCCGCCGAGGCTGTGGCCGATGACGACCGGACGGTCGAAGCCCGCCGCTGCGGCGACGGCGAAGGTGTCGTCGGCGAAGGCGGCGACGTCGTACGCGCCGGGGACGGCCGGGTCGGGGCGGGTGCTGTCGCCGTGGCCTCGCAGGTCCAGGGCGGCGACGGCGTGGGACCGGGCGAAGTGCGTGAACTGCGGGGCGAAATACGAGCGGTCGCAGGAGGCCCCGTGCACGAAGACGATCGGCGTCCCGCCGTCCCCGGCGCTGTGGTACGCCAGCCGGACGGGGCCGACCTTCGTATCGGCGTACTCCGCATACTCCGCCACCAAGACCTCCGACTGCCCGGGTCACACCGTCCGGGCGAGACTAGACCGAACACAGTGACGGTGCGCGGTCAGGGCCGGCGGCCGGTGAAGCACAGGAACGCGCCCCTCGGGGCCGGGCCGCTCGGGGCCGGGCCGCTCGGACGGAACGCGCCGGTCGCCGGCCGGTTGACCGAACAGATGCGGTGACGCCGGTCTTCAAGGTGCCGCCCCGTCCCGTACGACTCGACACGACGGCGCACAGGACAGGGATTCCGCTCGAGCCGGCAGCTGGAGAGTCCAGCGACGGGCGTACGAACCGTGCTGCCCCGACCGTTCGGTTGATGCCGGTCACTTCTCTGGTGGGGCAGCCGGTCAGTACGCCTTGATCGGCGTCAGAGCACTCGGCGCGGCATACAGCCCATTCGGCGTAAGGCGGATCGATTCGTCAGCCCTCGTACCGGTGATGCGGCAGATCAGGGGACACCTCTGGGGGCAGTGGCGGGGTGGAATGGACACCCCCACACAAAGAAGGTACTCATGCCTCTTCGTCACGTGCTCGGTGCCGCTGCCGGTGCCCTCGTGCTTGCGCTTTCCCTGCCTGGTTCCGCCAGTGCCGCTCAGGGAGATTTCACGTACGTCTACAACGACTCCAACGGAACCCCGCAGGCCGGCCAACTCACCGACCCGCCAAGCGGGGTGTGCCTGACCCTCCCCGAGGTCGCGTCCGACTGGACGACGCCCGCGCACACGCCGAGGAACTTCACCGGCTCGACCGCGACGGTCTTCGCCGGCACCGACTGCTCGGGGCCTTACTTCAGCCTGCGCCCCCATGTCGGTCATGCCTCCGAGCGCCTGAAGGTGCGTTCGGTCGTCTTCTCCTGACCAGTCTTCCCGCCGCCCCGGTACGAGCCGATCCGAGCCCGTACCGGGGCGGCGGTCGGCCACGTCAGTCGACTGGGCCGCCGGCCACGTAGAGGACCTGGCCGGAGACGAACCCCGCTTCGGGGCTCACCAGGTACGACGCGGTGTGCGCGATGTCCTCGGGCAGGCCGACCCTGCGGACCGGGATGGACTGGGCCGCGTTGCGCTGGAAGTCGGCGAAGTCGAGGCCGAGTCTGCGGGCGGACGCCCTGGTCATGTCGCTCACGACGAAGCCGGGTGCGATGGCGTTGGCCGTGACGCCGCGCGGTCCGAGTTCGAGGGCGAGCGTCTTGGTGAAGCCGATCAGACCGGCCTTCGCGCTGGCATAGCCGACCCGGCCGGCGTCGCCGACCGCCGAGATGCTCGAGATGTTGACGATGCGACCCCACCCGGCGTCGATCATGTGCCGGCCTA
>NZ_JBOHCV010000342.1:0-13163 GCF_050698815.1 Streptomyces sp. | reverse complement strand
CACCCGTACGGACGAGGACCGGACCCGCCGCCCCGGGCGATGCCCCGGGCGGCGGCACCGACCCCGACGGCCCGCAGAGAGCCCCGCGGGTCGCCCCACAGGCATCCGCGCAGGCATCCACACAGGCATCCGCGCAGGGCGGTCCCGGCGGCGGCCCCATCGACTACCAGCACCCCGGCCGCCCTTCAGCACCTCCTCCGGCCCCCGGTGTTCCCCACGCCCCCGGCGGCGACAGCGCCTACGTGCCCTTCGCCGGCGACGCCAACGGCTGGAGCATGGACGAGCGGTTGTACAACCAGATCTGGGACATGTTCGAGGACTTGGCCCGTACGGTCGCCGCCTACCGTTCCGCCGTCGACTTCGCCGAGTCGCGGATGGAGCAGGAACTGGACAAGGTGCTCTCCGACCCCCGCACCCGGGTGGGCACCGTCGCCGACGCGGCGCGCGACGAGGCGCGGGCCAAGCACGCCCGGCTGGTCGAGCAGGCCGGAGCCGTGCTCGACCGGGACCTCGGACAGCTCGAGGCGGAGTCCCAGGTCGTGGAGTCCGCGCTGCCGGCCGCCTACGCCCGCTTCGACAACCCGGTCTGGCATGCGTACAGGACACCCATGGAGACGCCGATGGCGGTGCGTCTGGGCGACCTCAGTCTTCCCGAGAGTGCCGGGCTGCGGATTCCGATGCTGGTGCGGCTGCCGCTGGAGCGCGGCCTGTGGATCGACAGCGGTCGCAGCGGTTCGGCCGTGTCCGCCGTCATGGACTCCGACGAGCTGCGCCGCCTCGCCGCTGAGACGGCCACCGCGGTCGCCGCCCGGCTGGCCGCCGTCCACCCGGCCGGTGACTTCACACTCAACGTGATCGATCCGGCGGGTTCCGCGCGGGCCGCCCTCGCGCCGCTGGTGGAGACCGGCGTGCTGGGGGAGCCGCCCCTCCCCGGTGCCGGGGGCGTGAGCCGGCTGCTGGAGAAGCTCACCCAGCGCGTCGACCTGGTGCAGATGGCCGTGCGCAGCGGTGCCACCGACGCGCTGCCGCCGGAAGTGGACACCGCCGGGCAACTCCTCCTCGTGCACGACTTCCCGCACGGTTTCGACGACCGTGCCGTCACCCAGCTCCGCTATCTCGCCGACGAGGGTCCCTCGGTCGGGGTCAACCTGATGATGGTCGCCGACCGTGAGGACGCCCGCGCCTACGGCCCGGTGCTCGACCCGCTGTGGCGGGCCCTGCTCCGCATCACGCCGGTGCCGGACGACCACCTGGCCGATCCCTGGGTCGGTCACCACTGGACGTATGAACCGCCCCTCGCGCCCCGCGGCAGCGAGGTGCTGCCGCAGGTGCTGCGCCAAGTCGCCGCGGCACGGCGGCTGTACGGGGGCTGATCCTCGACAGGCTGAGCTTCAGAAGTGCCCCTGACCAGGAGTTCTTTACCTTTCCTTGGCATTGCTTTACTGTTCTTTGCACGGAGGGGAGTATTCCCGTCATCCTGCGGCGTGCTCGTCAGTACGGACCGGAAGACCGGTCCCGGGGCGTCGGCCCGGAAGCAGCGCAGCCACGAGCAGCGCGCCGGGCGGAAGAGACCTCCGGCCCATGCGAGCACGCGAGCCGGAGGATACGTTCATGGATGTCTCCCTGACCGTCTGGGGGCTGACCATTGCCGGTCTGTGCGCCCTCATCGCCGTCGACTTCTTCATCGGCGGCCGCAAGCCCCACGAGGTCTCCCTCAAGGAGGCCGGCATCTGGACCACGGTCTGGATCGTCCTCGCCGCGCTCTTCGGGTTCGGCCTGCTGCTCACCGGGAACTCACAGGCCTCCGGCGAGTTCTTCGCCGGGTTCGTCACGGAGAAGTCGCTCAGCGTCGACAACCTCTTCGTCTTCGTCCTGATCATGGCGAAGTTCGCGGTGCCGACCGTCTATCAGCAGCGGGTGCTGCTGGTGGGTGTGCTGATCGCGCTCGTGCTGCGGGCGGGCTTCATCGCCGTGGGCGCCGCGATGATCTCGGCCTTCTCCTGGGTCTTCTTCCTCTTCGGCGCTTTCCTCATCTGGACGGCGTGGAAGCTGATCCAGGAGGCGCGCGGGGGCGGGGAGGAGGAGGAGTACGAGGAGAACCGGCTCCTGAAGACGATCGAGCGGCGCTTCCCCTCCACCGACCAATACCACGGCACCAAGCTGTTCGTCGTCGAGAACGGCAAGCGGCTCATGACCCCGATGCTGATCGTGATGCTCGCCATCGGCTCCACGGACGTGCTGTTCGCGCTCGACTCCATCCCGGCGATCTTCGGCCTGACCCAGGACCCGTACATCGTCTTCACCGCCAACGCCTTCGCGCTGATGGGCCTGCGTCAGCTCTACTTCCTCATCGGCGGTCTGCTGAAGAAGCTGGTGCACCTCTCGTACGGGCTGTCGGTCATCCTCGGCTTCATCGGCGTCAAGCTGGTGCTGCACGCCCTGCACGAGACCGGGGTGCACGTGCCGGAGATCAGCATCCCGGTCTCGCTGGGCGTCATCTGCGCCGTCCTCGTCGTCACCACCATCACGAGCCTGTACGCCTCGCGGAAGGCGGAGCGAGAGGTCAGCGGGTGAGTCTCACCTGCCGCTCCGCGCGCTCACCGCTGACCTCGACGGTCAGGGTGACGGTGCCGGTGCGGTGGGCCGTGAGGGTGTCCGTGCCCGGATCGTAGGAGGCCGCACAGCGGACCTTGTCCCGGTCCGGGGGGCCCGGGTCCCCCGTGACGCAGAGGTTTCCGGAGCCCGACCAGTCGGCGCTGACGGGCCAGCCGACCGGCACCTTCCGCGGCGCGTCGCCTTCTCCCTGCAGCACGGTGGCGGTGGCCTGCGCCGCCTCGCCCACCCGGAGTTCGGCGGGAGCGGCCAGGGTGAGGCCGTCGACGTGCGGCCTGGTCTGGACGGCGAGCCAGTCGCTCTCGCCGCCGCCGTGCCCGCCCGGCGCGTGCCGTCCGGCGCCCTGGTCCACGCCGAGCAGCGACCAGCCGGTGAAACCGCCCTCGCCGGGCGGCGCGGCGGGCGTCTTGCCGGAGTTGCCGTTGACCAGATAGGGAACGCCGTCGACGCGTGACGCGTCGAAGACGCCGACGTGCGACCCGATGAACGCGGCTCCCTTGCCCGTACGGGCGCGGAAGTCGCCGAGCCACTCCTCCAGGAGATCGGCCTCCCGGCGGTCCGTCAGCCGGCTCCCCCGCTGTGCGGTCGGATCCCGGGGCGGCACATGCTGGATGACGGTCACGGACCCGACGGACGGGTCATCCGCCGCCGTGTCCAACTGTCGTCTCAGCTCCAGCAGTTGCCCGTAGCCGCCGCCGCGCACCGTCAGTGACGAGGTGTCGAGGGTGACGAAGCGGGTGCCCTTGTGGTCGAAAGTGCGCTGGGCCGGGCCGAATTCGGCCGTGAAGTCGGCGATGCCGCCGCCCATCACCTCATGGTTGCCCGGTACGTAGTACCAGTCGACGGCATCACCGAGCTCCTCCTCCAGCACTTTCCGGGCGAACTTCAGGTCGGCCTTCGAACCCTCGTCGACCAAGTCGCCGTTGATGACGAGGAAGTCGGGCCCGGCGGCACGGATCTCGCGCAGGGTGCGGCGCGCCTGCCGCACGATCGGGCTGTCCGGTGCGCGGGCCACGAACTGCGCGTCCGACATCACCGCGAAGCGCCAGTCACGCCCCCCGGCCTCCGCGGCCGTCGAGATCAGCGGATCCTCCGGACGGGGCGCGGCGGGCAGGTTCACGTCGGGCGGGGTACGGGCGACCAGTTCGTCGAGCACGACCTCGCCGGTGTACTGCTGGGCGGGCCGGGTCTCCGCGAGGTAGAAGCGGTGCACCCGCAACGGGTAGCCGACGCCCTCCGGGACGGTGAAGGTGACCTGCTGCCAGCCCTCCTCGTCGAGGTGTCCGCCGCGCAACACCTGGCTGGTGCCGAGGGCGTCCTTGAGGTGCAGGGAGGGCCAGGCTCCCTTGCCGTCACTCTTGATCCACATGGTGAAGCTCTGCGGCTGGCCCGCGACGGCCAGCTCCTGGGGCGGGGTGGCGTACGCGGCCCGCGTGGCCGTGGACTTGCTGAAGTCGTAACTGAGCTTCAGACCCGTACCCTCGTGGGCCGCCGGTTCGGCCGCCAGTGACCCCTCGGCGCGTGCGGCGCTGAACTTCCAGTCCGCCGCGTCCTCGAAGTCGGCGACCTTCCGGTCGTGCAGCCCGACGGTGACGGCCAGCCGTGTGGTGCGGCCCTTGACCGTCACCGTGACGATGCCGGACGCGGACTCCTTGCCCGGGCGGGCCTTGACGGTGAAGCCACCGCGCGCCGGGTCCGGGGAGACGGCGAAGAGCGAACGGTCGTACTCCAGGCGGGCGTCGGCCGGGTCGACGGGCGCGCTCGTGCCCTGGGCGTCGAAGCCGACGACACCGAAGGTGCCCTCCGCGGCGCCGTCCGCCAGCCCGACGCGTTCCGCCGTGGGGCGTACCCGGGCCAGCTCACCGATGACGGACAGCTTCGTGGTGCCGCTGGCCGTGCCCTGGCGGGCGGTGATGTCCGTGGAGCCGGCGCGGCGGGCGTGGAAGACACCGTCGCCGTCGACCCGGCCGACGCCGGGCCGTGCCGTGTGCCAGCGCGGATCGCCCCGGGCCGGGCCGTAGGTCTCGTCGTAACCGGCTGCGGTCAGCTTCCGCGTCAGGCCCTGGAAGACCCGGTCGGGGTGACCGCCGGGCAGATTGTCGGCGGTCGGGGCCGCCGCCGGGTCGGCCGCCGTCTCCACCCAGAAGCCCGTCAGCGCGCCGCTTCCCCGCGGTGCGGTCAGCGCCAGTCCGTTGGGCACCTCGCGCTCCTCACCGTCGGAGGGGGCGTTCTCCAACTGCGGTGCGGACGCGCCCGGTTCGCGGGCGAGGAGCGTGGAGGAGCCGCCGCCGTCCAGATTGAGCGCGTTGTACGCACCCAAGTCCTTCATCATCAGGGCGAGTTCGGTGAGGGTGACACCACCTGACCTGGGCTGCCGCCCGTCCACCGTCAGCACGTGCATGGTGGAGCCGTCCTTGGAGAAGCCGACCGCGGTCCGCGGAGCGGTCGCGTTGTTCGGTCTGCCCTCCCAGTCCTGCGGCCGGCCATCGACGACGAGCAGCCCCCGCCCGCCGACCGCGGTCCGCGGCACCGCGGAGCCGTCGTCCGTACGGGCGTGGTACTCCACCGACACCGCGTCGCCCGGTTCCAGCGTGTTCAGCGTCTTGGCCCCGACGTCGCGGCCCACCAGCACCGTGGTTCCCTTCTCGATCGACCCCCCGCCGGGCGCGCCGGAGACGGTCTCGACATGGCCGTCTCTCACGGTCACCTCGGCGACATCGGCGGCGCCGTCGGTGGTCAGCGCCCGGTCGGCGCCGCCCCACTGGGAGTTGTAGGCGCCGATGCCGTTCTCGGGAACGTTGGCCGCGTTGTAGGAGGCCAGCCGCTCGTTTCCGCCCGGAAGGGTGAGGGTGCCCTCGAAGTAGAGGTCGAGGATGCGGCCCGCCGCCTCGGGACCGAAGCCGACCGATTCGCTGTTCCCGGCGGCGGGGGAGTGGGTGACCTGGCCGTCCCGCAGACCGGGACCGAGCGGTGCGCCGGTCTCGTCGATGTCGAAGAAGTCGGAGTTGAGCGCGGCGACGGTGCGCCGTCCCTTGCCGGGGTCGTGCTCCTTGGCCAGCTCGGTCACCGTCCTGCGGGTGGAGACCTCGCCGGAGGAGAGGTAGTCCGTCCGGGTGCCGCCGCTGCCGCCGCCGAGCTCGACGCTCAGCGCGTCCGCCCGCAGCCACTTGTCCGGTTCGAGCCGGTCGAAGGAGGTGAGCGTGGCCCCGGGGGCGACGGGACGGCTGGTGCGCGACAGCTGCATGCCGTCGCCGCCCTCGTCGCCCCCGGCGGGTGCTCGTAGCGACGAGGATGACGGCTCGGCGGGTGCCGATGAGGCAGGCGGCGCCAGACCGGCCAGCAGCGCGGAAACGGCCACCGCGGGAAGCAGTGACCGTACGAAGAGTTGTCGGCGTGCGCGGACTTGTCTCACAACTGCCCCCACGAACACGAGTGTTGCGTGCGCTCCTACGCACAGCGGGGCACAGCGTCCCAAGGCTAACCGGTCTACACCAGACGTCTGCCGGGAAATCGCCGAAAACACCTGAACGGATCATGTGACGCAGATGACGGTTGTGTCGGGATGAGGGTGCGGTGGTCCATGAATATGGGTGTTACCGCTGTCGACTCGGGTGTCGGGCGGGGCGCACGCGACAGTGGTGCGGCGCGGGCGGGCGACCATCGATCCCCTGCCCGCGCCGCACCACCTGACGTGCCGTGAGCGGTGACGTGCCGTCAGCGCCGCCGGGCCGCCGCCTTCTTCGCGGGGGCCTTCTTCGCCGGTGACGGGCCGGCTCCCTTACGCGTGCCCACCGTCGGCGAGGCGTCGCTCACCCGGTCGCCCAGCACATCCCGCAGGAACTTCCCCGTGTGGCTCGCCGGAAGGGCCGCGACCTGCTCCGGCGCACCCTCGGCCACCAGCAGGCCGCCGCCGCTGCCGCCCTCCGGGCCGAGGTCGACGACCCAGTCCGCCGTCTTGATGACGTCGAGGTTGTGCTCGATGACGATGACGGTGTTGCCCCGCTCGACCAGGCCCTCCAGTACCGAGATGAGCTTGCGGATGTCCTCGAAGTGCAGCCCCGTGGTGGGCTCGTCCAGCACGTACACCGTGCGTCCCGTGGACCGCTTCTGCAGCTCGCTCGCCAGCTTCACGCGCTGGGCCTCGCCACCCGAAAGGGTCGGCGCGGGCTGGCCGAGCCGGACATAGCCCAGACCCACGTCGTTCAGCGTCCGCAGGTGGCGGGCGATGCCGGGCACCGCCTCGAAGAAGTCCATCGCCTGCTCGATCGGCATGTCGAGCACCTCGGAGATGCTCTTGCCCTTGTAGTGGACCTCCAGCGTCTCCCGGTTGTAGCGCGCGCCGTGGCAGACCTCGCACGGCACGAACACGTCCGGCAGGAAGTTCATCTCGATCTTGATGGTGCCGTCGCCCGAGCAGTTCTCGCACCGGCCGCCCTTGACGTTGAAGGAGAAGCGCCCCGGCAGGTAGCCGCGCACCTTCGCCTCCGTCGTCTCCGCGAAGAGCCTGCGCACATGGTCGAATACGCCTGTGTACGTCGCCGGGTTGGAGCGCGGCGTACGGCCGATCGGCGACTGGTCGACGTGCACGACCTTGTCCACCAGGTCGTCGCCCTCCACCCGGGTGTGCCGCCCGGGCACCGACTTCGCGCCGTTCAGCTCGCGGGCGAGGTGGGTGTAGAGGATGTCGTTGACGAGGGTGGACTTGCCCGAGCCGGACACCCCGGTCACCGCCGAGAGCACGCCCAGGGGGAAGGAGACGTCGATGTCCTGGAGGTTGTTCTCCCGCGCCCCGCGCACGGTCAGCTGCCGCTGCGGATCGACGGGCCGCCGCACGTCCGGGATGGGGATGCTGCGCTTCCCCGTCAGATACTCGCCGGTCACCGAATCCGGGTTCGCCAGCAGCTCCTTCAGCGGGCCGCTGTGCACGACCTTGCCGCCGTGCTCACCGGCGCCGGGGCCGATGTCGACGACCCAGTCGGACGCCTTGATGGTGTCCTCGTCGTGCTCGACGACGATCAGCGTGTTGCCCAGGTCGCGCAGCCGGACCAGGGTCTCGATCAGCCGGTGGTTGTCGCGCTGGTGCAGCCCGATGGACGGCTCGTCCAGCACGTACAGCACACCCACCAGACCCGAGCCGATCTGCGTCGCCAGCCGGATGCGCTGGGCCTCGCCGCCCGAGAGGGTGCCGGCGGCGCGGTTGAGTGTCAGGTAGTCCAGGCCGACGTCGACCAGGAAGCGCAGCCGCTCGTTGACCTCCTTGAGGACCCGCTCCGCGATGGTCTTGTCCCGGTCGTTCAGCGTCAGCTCGCGCAGGAAGTCCGCGCAGTCGCTGATCGACATCGAGGAGATCTCCGCGATGGACTTGCCCTGCATGGTCACCGCGAGCACGATCGGCTTCAGCCGCGTCCCCTCGCAGGTCGGGCAGGGCACCTGGCGCATGTAGCCCTCGAAGCGCTCCCGGCTGCTGTCGGTCTCCGCCTCCTGGTGCCGGCGCTTGACGAACGGCACGACGCCCTCGAAGGCGGTGGTGTACGCCCGCTCCCGCCCGTACCGGTTGCGGTAGCGCACCGGGATCTGCGTCTTGTGCCCGTACAGCAGCGCCTTCTTCGCGCGCTGCGGCAGCCCGCCCCAGGGGATGTCCGTACGGAAGCCGAGCGCGTCCCCCAGTGCGCCGGTCAGCCGCCCGAAGTACTCCCGGGTGTGGCCGTGCGACCAGGGGTGCAGAGCGCCCTGCTCGAGCGACTTGTCCTCGTCCGGGACGATCAGCTCGGGATCGACCTCCATCCGGGTGCCGATGCCGGTGCACTCCGGGCAGGCGCCGAAGGGGGAGTTGAAGGAGAAGGTGCGCGGCTCCAGCTCCTCGAAGGACAGGTCGTCGGTCGGGCAGTAGAGATGCTCGGAGAACATCCGCTCGCGCTGCGGGTCGTCGGCGTCCAGGTCGACGAAGTCCAGGATGACCATGCCGCCGGACAGGCCCAGCGCGGTCTCCACCGAGTCCGTCAGCCGCCGCTTGGCGCTCTCCTTGACGGTGAGGCGGTCGACGACCACCTCGATCGTGTGCTTCTCCTGCTTCTTCAGCTTCGGCGGTTCGGACAGCTGAACCGTCTGCCCGTCGACGCGCGCCCGGCTGTAGCCCTTGGTCTGCAGCTCGTTGAAGAGATCGACGAACTCGCCCTTGCGCTCGCGCACCAGCGGCGACAGCACCTGGAAGCGGCTGCCGGGCTCCAGGCCCAGCACCTTGTCCACGATCGCCTGCGGCGACTGGCGGGCGATGGGCTGCCCGCACTCCGGGCAGTGCGGCTTGCCGACCCGGGCGAACAGCAGCCGCAGATAGTCGTAGACCTCTGTGATGGTGCCGACCGTCGAACGCGGATTGCGCGAGGTCGACTTCTGGTCGATGGAGACCGCGGGGGAGAGGCCCTCGATGAAGTCCACATCGGGCTTGTCCATCTGTCCGAGGAACTGCCGGGCGTAAGCGGACAGCGACTCGACGTAGCGGCGCTGGCCCTCGGCGAAGATGGTGTCGAAGGCGAGCGAGGACTTGCCCGAGCCCGACAGACCCGTGAAGACGATGAGGGAGTCGCGCGGGAGATCTATCGAGACATTCCGGAGATTGTGCTCGCGAGCGCCACGGACGAGAAGACGGTCGGCCACGCCGGTCGGCACCTTTCGTGTGAGAGGGAGGGGTGCCCTGCTCGACTACGCGGGGGCCCCGGGGACCAAGGGTATGGGCGGGGCCGTCCGGGTGTCCTTCGGATACCGTCGGTTCCGCCCCCCGAGCCTATAGCACGTGCATTCGATTTACGGCTCCCTTGTGCTGTCTTGCGCCGTCTTCCACTCGAAGGAGTGGCCGGGCTAGCTTGGGGATCATGAACCCATCAGCGAACCCCGCTCTTCCCTCACCCGACCCCGCCGCCGACGCCGGTCTCGTACGGGACGCCACCGACCGCTTCCTCGCCGCAGCCGCCCAGCTGGACGAAGCCGGCGTGGCCGGGCCCTCGCTGCTGCCCGGCTGGACCCGCGGACATGTGCTCGCCCACCTCGCTCGCAACGCCGACGCCCTGGTCAACGTCTTCGCCGGGCTGCCGATGTACGCGAGCGCCGAAGCCCGTGACGCCGACATCGAGCGGGACGCCCACCGCCCGCCGGCCGTCCACCTGGACGACCTGCGGGAGACCGCGGCCCGGCTCGACGGAGCCTTCGCCGCCCAGCACGAAGCCGACTGGGGCCGCACCGTCGAACTGCGTAACGGTGTGACGGACCTCGCCTATTCCCTCCCGTTCCGGCGCTGGATCGAGGTCGAGCTCCACCACGTCGACCTGGGCGTCGGCTACGGGATCGACGACCTGCCCGGCGCTTTCGTCGAGCGCGAGCTGGAGAACATGGCCCGGCGCTTCTCCGGCCACCCCGACCTCCCGGCCGCCATCGAGCTGCGTACCGAGGACGGCGGCAGGTGGCACACGGGCGCACCCGTCGACGGCGCCGCCGGGACCCTGGTGGTGGCCGGCAGCCCCACGGCTCTCGTCGGCTGGCTCACCGGCCGCAGCACCGGCGGCGGCCTCTCCGCCCGCGACCCCCTGCCCACCCTCCCGTCGCTCTAGTGCCCCTCCCGGCGCTCGCCGTTCGCCACGGTGCCGGGGCCGGACCACCCGTCAGGGCCTAGGGTGTGGCCATGGCTTACACCGGAGAGGTGCAGGTCGGGGGACCTGCCGACGTGCACGAGCTGACCGACCTGATGATCTCCAAGGTCGCGGTCGGCCCCATGAACAACAACGCCTACCTGCTGCGATGCCGGTCGACCGGCGAGCAGCTGCTGATCGACGCGGCCAACGAGCCCGAGACGCTGCTGGAACTCATCGGCACCGACGGCATCGCGTCCGTCGTCACCACCCACCAGCACGGCGACCACTGGCAGGCCCTGGCGTCGGTCGTCAAGGACACCGGCGCCCGTACCTACGCGGGCCGCTTCGACGCCGAGGGGATCCCCGTCGGCACCGACGTCCCGGTGGAGGACGGGGACACGGTGCGGGTCGGCGAGGTGGAGCTGACCGCCCGGCACCTCGTCGGCCACACCCCCGGCTCGATCGCGCTCGTCTACGACGACCCGCACGGGCATCCGCATCTCTTCACCGGCGACTGCCTCTTCCCCGGCGGCGTGGGCAACACCCATGACGACGCCGAGGCGTTCGCGAGTCTGCTGCACGACGTGGAGACCAAGCTGTTCGCTCAACTGCCTGACGAGACCTGGGTCTATCCCGGTCACGGCGGTGACACGACGCTGGGTGCCGAGCGCCCGCACCTGGCGGAATGGCGCGAGCGCGGCTGGTGAGGACCTGACGGGGCGGTAGCCGACGGCGGAGAGTGATGTCGGCGTCAAGTCGTAAGGTGGCGCCATGGCAGATCCCTCCAGCTACCGCCCTGAACCGGGCGAGATCCCCGACTCTCCGGGGGTCTACCGGTTCCGTGACGAGCACCGCCGGGTGATCTACGTAGGGAAGGCCAAGAGCCTCCGCCAGCGGCTCGCGAACTACTTCCAGGACCTGGCCGGTCTGCACGTGCGCACCCGCACGATGGTCACCACGGCCGCCTCCGTGGAGTGGACCGTGGTCTCCACCGAGGTCGAGGCGCTCCAGCTGGAGTACTCCTGGATCAAGGAATTCGACCCGCGGTTCAACGTCAAGTACCGCGACGACAAGAGCTATCCCTCCCTCGCGGTGACGCTCAACGAGGAGTATCCGCGGGTGCAGGTGATGCGCGGCCCGAAGAAGAAGGGCGTGCGTTACTTCGGTCCCTACGCGCACGCGTGGGCCATCCGCGAGACCGTCGACCTGATGCTGCGGGCCTTCCCCGTACGCACCTGCTCCGCCGGGGTCTTCAAGCGCTCCGCCCAGATCGGCCGTCCCTGCCTGCTGGGCTACATCGGCAAGTGCTGCGCGCCCTGCGTGGGCCGGGTCACCGCCGCGGAGCACCGCGAACTGGCCGAGGAGTTCTGCGACTTCGTCGCCGGCCACACCGGTTCCTACCTGCGCCGCTTGGAGCGGGAGATGGCGCAGGCGGCCGAGGAGACGGAGTACGAGAAGGCGGCCCGGCTGCGCGATGACATCGACGCGCTGAAGCGGGCGATGGAGAAGAGCGCCGTCGTACTCACCGACGCCACCGACGCCGACCTGATCGCCGTCGCCGAGGACGAGCTGGAGGCCGCGGTCCAGATCTTCCACGTACGCGGCGGCCGGGTGCGCGGCCAGCGCGGCTGGGTCACCGACAAGGTGGAGGAGATCGCCACCCCGCAGCTCGTCGAGCACGCCCTCCAGCAGCTCTACGGCGAGGAGAGCGGCGACGCGGTGCCCAAGGAGGTGCTGGTCCCCGCGCTGCCGCCCGCCGAGGAACCCGTCGCACAGTGGCTCGGCGAGCGCCGTGGCGCCGCCGTCAGCCTGCGCGTACCGCAGCGCGGCGACAAGCGGGCCCTGATGGAGACGGTGCGGCGCAACGCACAGCAGGCCCTGGTGCTGCACAAGACCAAGCGCGCCTCCGACCTGACCACCCGGTCGCGGGCCCTGGAGGAGATCGCAGAGGCACTCGGCCTGGACTCGGCGCCGCTGCGCGTCGAGTGCTTCGACATCTCCCACTTCCAGGGCGACGACGTGGTGGCGTCCATGGTCGTCTTCGAGGACGGCCTCGCCCGCAAGAGCGAGTACCGCCGCTTCCAGATCAAGTCCGTCGTGGGGCAGGACGACGTGCGCTCCATGCACGAGGTCATCAGCCGCCGCTTCCGCCGCTACCTCCAGGAGAAGCGCCGCACCGGCGAGTGGGGAGGCCAGGCACCGGAGACCGCCGACGGTGAGGGCCCGGCTCCGGCCGAGGAACCGGAGACCGGCCCCTCGGGGGAGACCGGCCCGGCACAGGAGACCGGCGGTGCCCGGGACGAGGACGGCAGGCCGAGGAAGTTCGCCTACCCGCCCCAGCTGCTGGTCGTCGACGGCGGTCAGCCGCAGGTCGCCGCCGCCCGCAGCGCCCTGGACGAGCTGGGCATCGACGATGTCGCGGTCTGCGGCCTCGCCAAGCGCCTGGAGGAGGTCTGGCTGCCCGGCGAGGAGCACCCGGTCGTGCTGCCCCGTACGAGTGAGGGGCTCTACCTCCTTCAGCGGGTCCGCGACGAGGCGCACCGTTTCGCGATCACCTACCAGCGCAGCAAGCGCTCGAAGTCGATGAAGGCGAGCCCGCTGGATGACGTGCCGGGCCTCGGAGCGGCCCGTAAGCAGGCGCTGATCAAGCACTTCGGCTCGGTCAAGAGGCTGCGCGCGGCCACCGTGGAGGAGATCTGCGAGGTGCCCGGAGTGGGCCGCAAGACCGCCGAGACCCTTGCCGCCGCCCTGGCCGCGAAGTCACCGGCGCCGGCGGTGAACACCGCGACCGGTGAGATCGTTGAAGATGCATGAGACGCGACGACGGGGGACGGATGACATGAGCGGCGAGCCGGGAGACGGAGCACAGATGAGTACGGGCACCGTGACGGAGGCCGACGAGGCCGCGATCCCCGAGCTGGTGATCAT
>NZ_JBOHCV010000341.1:0-4474 GCF_050698815.1 Streptomyces sp. | reverse complement strand
GGGTACCAGCGCTCACCGACGTAGAAGCCGTAGGCGGTTCGGTTGCAGCGGACGTCCCCGTTCTCCAGCACCCGGTAGTCCAGCCGCGTACCGACGCCCCGCTCGATCTCCGTCCACACCGCGTCCGGGGTGGCCTGGCGGTAGTTCTCCTTCCAGCGCCGCTCGTCGCCCAGGAAGGCGGCGGGCTGGAAGGAGAACATCCCGTAGCCCATCCGGGCACCCTCCCGGATCACGTCGGCCACCTCGTCCAGGTTGCCGGGCGTGACGGTCATGTTGTGCGCCAGGAAGTAACGCACGCCGTGCTCGCGCCTCAGCCGGGCGAACATCTCCGTGAACCGGCGCCGGTAGGGGTGGAGCGCAGCCTCGCTGTCGGGGCGGGTGATGCCTCGGCGCCCGTACATGAACTTGTCGAAGTGCGCGGCGAACGAAAGGCGTTCGATCCGGCGCCTGCCGTCTGCGTCGAGCGCGAGGCGCTTCAGATAGGCGTAGTCGAAGTCCCCGTGGGTGAAGCTCATCGGCTCCCGCCCGTGCTCCCGCATGACCCCTAGCGCGGCAGCGTGGTCGTCCGGTTCCAGCAGCGACACCTCGCCGCCGATCAGCTGGGCGTGCGCCACCGGCCCGCGCTGCTTGCGCAGCAGCGCCATCTGCCGGTCGATGTTCTCCAGCGTGTGCGGGCCGTCGACGCGCACCTGGTTGGCGTCCCGGGAGTGGTAGCAGGGCGTGCATGTGAGGTTGCACTTGGGGAAGACGCCGTGGGTGCCCTCGCAGCCCACCGCGTGCCGTCCCAGCAGCTGGCCCGGCGTCCGCGCCGACTGCGGCAACTCCGCCCAACGGCGCTCCAGCACCGCCGCGAACTCCGGGTCGACCGGCCTGCTTGCTTGAGCCACGGCACGCAGCCGGGCGATGAATCCCACAGCTTCTCAGCCTCCCTTGTTCGTGGCGCGTTCCCGGGTGCCCTCGACGGTCACGCCATGGCCGAAGGCGACGTGGTTCTTGATGCGGCGCGCCAACGGGGTCGGGTGCGGGTAGTACCAGGCGGCGTCCGGGTTCACTGCGCCGTCCGCCTGGAGGGTGTAGTAGCGGGCCATGCCCTTCCAGAAGCACAGCGTCTTGGTCGGGCTTGCGGTGACGTACTCGGGCCGCAGCGACTCCGGGGGGAAGTAGTGGTTGCCTTCCACTCGCTTGGTGCGCGGCGTCTCCGCGACGACGGTGCCGTTCCACACTGCGCGCATCATGGCTCTCAGCGTTCCTCTCCGTGGTGCCGGTTCTGCTCGTGGCTCGAGGGCACACCGGAAACCCGGTGGCCCCTTGGCAGCCTTCCCCGGAGCCCTCGCGTCTGACGCAGCAGCACGGCGGCGTACAGCAGCATCAGCGCGTCTTCCACAAGTACGAACCACCGCAGCGGCTGGGTCAGATACCTGCCGAAACAGCCGCAATTGCCCACATCCAGCCCCCGTGCGTACGCCTGCGCGGCCAGCCCTGCCCACACCAGCGCCACAGCGGCGAATATCCACGCCGGGGCAGCGGTACGAGAGCGGGGCCGCAGCAGCAGTGACGAAACAAACCACTTCGGCCTCTCCCGTGCGCCCCAGCACATCTGCCCCCGGGCCCAGCGGACTCCCCAGCGACCTGCTGCTGAGCGGGCTAGTCAGCCGGCGCAGCACGTACGGCCGTGATCCGACGCAGGGGCACCGGCAGCGCCGCATGGGCGCGCACCGCCGCGTGCAGCCAGCGCTTTGCGGCGCGGTGGCGCCGGGACGTCAGGCCCGGGATGTAGAGCGAGTCGAGGAACACCTCCGCTTCGACGGCCGAACGCGGCCGGTATCCGAAACGGCGACACTGGTCCTCGGTCAGCTCCAGCCCCGCAGCGTGCAGCAGTTGGGGCAGGCGTCGCCGTCGCAGCAGCGAATCGTTGGGGTAGGTGAGGGGACGGCCAAGAGCGGCCATCAGCCCGGCCAACCACAGCGCGTCCGCACCACGCAGCGGCCCATGGTCGGGCAGCAGAGCGATCAGCTTGCCTGTCGGCACCAATACGCGCGCCGCTTCGCGCAGCACATCGGGCAGCGGGGTGAGGATCTGCAGCCCCATGGAGCACACCACCGCACCGCAAGAGGCAGACCGCAACGGCAAACGGGCGGCGTCGGCACGCAACAGCCCGCTCGCCCCGTGGGCGCGGGCACGAGCCAGCTCCGCCGCGGAGGCGTCCACGCCGAGGTAACCCAGCTCACGCAGCGCGGGCTCCAGCGGGGCGCTGCCGCAGGCAAGGTCGAGTACCGGCCGGTCGCCGGTGGTGGACACGGCTTCCAGCAGCCAGTCGTACCCCGTACGGCCCTCACGCGTGGCCCGCCCCAGCACCGCCTCGGTGATCCCGGGACGACGCTCGTGGAAATCAGTCAGGTACGCCTGCCAGCCAGTCCATAGGTCCACTGTCACTCCTCACCGCCCGCCTCGACCCCGCGTCCGAGCAATCACCCGCTACGTCGGCGAGCCGCGACGGCGCCAGGGCCACCAGCCGCGTCGGCGCCCGGCTCCCGCGTCGGGCACGTCGGCCCGGTCGGCGGGCACCAGGTGTGGAGCACATTCCCGTGCCAGCGCCGGCACCTCACGCGCCCGCGGGTCGACCGGTGGCTTGCCCGCCACCTCCACGGTGGGCACGGTCTCATTACCGTCGGCGACCGACCGTAGGTACGCCATCATCCAGCGCCTGCTGCAGCCGATCGACGGCGAGCTGTCGGTTGGGGCAGTCGGGCACGACCAGCACTTCGATCTCCATGCCTCCAGGATGGCGCACACCAGTCCCGTCAGGGGCCGCAGAGACCGGCAAGACTGGCTGGCGCCGCGCAATGCAGCATTCCGCAGGCAAGCCATGACCTGCGAACTCGTCACTTCCCAGCCCCCACGATGACGTGCAGGGGTCACTCGATGGGGTGCTGGTCAGGGATCTCGCCTGCTGCGGGCCGGCTTCTCGCCACCGCGGCCGACGACGGCAAGGTGCGACTGTGGAAGGAGACGAAGAACAGGTGAACCGGCATGCAGTCGCAGTTCCGCTGCCTCATCGCATGGGACGGTGTCAGTGCTCGGCCGCTACTCGGATGATCGAGCGAACCTGGTCGATGATGTCCCGCCGATTCTGGAGGAATTCAGGGTCGGTGATCGTTCCCGTGGCCGGGTCGGTGTTGTCCGAGCCGAACTCGAGGACCGGGGTGTGCACATGGCCGCCCGGAATACTCAGACCAAGCCGGTCGCGCAGCAGCGTCGCACGGTAGGCGATCTCGTTGGACAGGTAGTCCCCGCCACCCCCCTCACGCGCGGTGGAGCCCTCGGTCGGACCGTCAGGGCGCGTCACCGGCTCACTCTCGCCCGCCGGGATCTCGACCACCTCCGTGTTGTCCTTCACCGGGAAGCGGCCCGTCGGGGCGGACACGATGTCCTGGTAGGGAAGCGTGGTGGCCGTCCACTGAGGCTGAGTAGCGGGATCGGCCACGGGGACGGTCCCGGAGGCCGAGATGTTGTCGTTGTCGGGGAACGTCCCCCGCCATGCCCCGTTGTTGCGCTCGACGTCGAACCGGCCGGGCCGGCCCAGGCTGACCGTGGTGAACAGGTCCACCTTCGGCAGATGCGGCCGCAGCGTCTGCTCGACCATCCCGCGGGTGAAGTCCGCCCAGCGTACGGGGAACATGGCCGTCTCGATCCTGACCCGACCCGCCTTGGTGCGCACCACCGTGCCGTCCAGTGCCAGCGCACTGGCCCCGGACGGATTGCTGATCCGAATGTCCCTGTCCAGGGTGAACGGGTCAAAGCCGGTTACCAGCACCCGCTTCAGGCCCTTTTCCCTCCCGCCCGGGAAGTCGATGGCGTCCTGACCACGCGAGCTGTGCTCCAGCCGGTCAAGCAGTGCCGTGCGCTGGGCATCGGAGAGCTCGAAGCCGGACCGCCATTGCCGCAACGCCCCTGTCATGCCCAGCCGCGCCCAATACAAGGGGCGGTCATCCACGCGACTCAGGTCCCCGTCCGCCGGGCCGCCTCCCTGGGCCCGTTCCACCGCGCGCTGCCACAGCCGCTGCCCGTGCCGCTCCACCACCTGCTGCGCCTGACGGTAGGTGTTCGCACCGCACAGAGCCCGGGTGAAACTCGAAGCCACCGGGTCGAAGCCGGAACGCCGCAGGATCTCTTGGGGTATCGCCTTGGCCAAGCGCTGCTCCTCCACGGTCAGTGGCACCGAGGCATCAGTACACCCGGAGGGCTGTCCGGCCAGCGCAGGCGTTACGGGCAAAGCCATGCTCACGACTACTGCTGCGGCCAGCTGTACACGCAGTCTCCGCATCCGGATCTCCTCTGTTCGGCATTGTCACCGGGATGAGGACAGCCTCCGGTATGCGGCAGCGGTCGAACACCCCTCTGTCGCTTCATGCTTGAGGTATCTGGCGCCCGGGCCCCGTAGGTTCAGCCGGCCCTCGAGGCGGCAGCCGGCTTT